>QIGP01000438.1 GCA_003228965.1 Gammaproteobacteria bacterium | reverse complement strand
GGAGCACCAGGCGATATCATTAAGCGGTCGATAACTCGTCCGTCCCCAAGTTCGCGGTTTGCAAGATTAAGCAGGCTTTCTTTCGCAATGGCATCAGGCACCAGGCCGCTCATCGTGAGGACAGTTGCCTCAACCTGAAGGTGCAATTCGTAGGGTAGGTCGAGCGTGAATATGGGCGCGTCGTCCTCAATGTCCGCTAGCAACTCACGGGCTCTTCGATCGGCTTCTTCGGGCGCAAGCGAGGGTGCTTTGGCTGTTGCCACCAACAGCTTATCGGTGACTTTGCGCACGCCAGCCACCGACTCGACCAGGCCAACGGCCTTATCTCTAAGTCGGGTTGTTGGCGCCATACCGCTAACCTGCATATCGCGCCCGTCAGCCTTTACACGCGCCCAGGATAAATCAGCCTCGTGCAGAGACTGTTTACTGCTGCGTTCGAGACGACTTTCGATATACGGCTCAACGCGCCACAGGAACACGACCGTGATCAGGATTTGGGCGAACACGCCTAACAGAATGACAACGCCGCGGTTTGTGCTTAATACCATGAGCTCTTCTTGGATGTTAATTTTGAACCAGCGCCGGAATAACCCTTACGGTTAACCAGCGGACTCCTATTATGGGCAATATCGTGCGTAGGTGACAGCTTTGTAGGAAAGGAGTGCAGCGATTAATTTACCAGTGTGAGACTTTAGGGCTCCTCTACTAACCCGTGAATTCACATCCTGGGTTCATTCCGATATGGATCCCGCAGGTAACGAAATCGCTCCCGGCTCTGACATCGATGTCGTCGTGAACCCCAAGCCGTAAATCCCCGAATATTCGGATGTGGCTTTAAGCCCTTCGGATTCAGTAGTCGGCGGCTCCACAGGTTTTTATGGGCTCGACTCAAACCCCATAATTCTTTGGCCTATCAGACGTTTTTTAATCTTTGCTGCGGTTGCACTAGCCGCGCCGGGCGGCTACCGTAGGTTTGTTTTCAGTGACAAGGTAATATTTTGGACGAGCACCACCTAAGTTTTGCACTGGTTGCGCTAATCGCACTAGGCGTTGGCGCCCAGTGGGTGGCCTGGCGCTTCCGTTTTCCAGCCATCATTTTGTTGGCTCTAGCTGGCCTTATCGTCGGTCCGGTGACTGGCTGGATCAATCCGGGTGAGCTCTTCGGTAGCCACCTGCAGTCCATTGTCAGTCTTTGCGTTGCCATTATCCTGTTCGAAGGTGGCTTGAGCCTGCACTTTAATGATCTCAAAACCACGGCCGTAGGTGTCAGGCGGCTAGTGTATTTCGGAGCCCCTCTTGCGTGGTTTTTTGCCACTGTGGCGGCGGTGTTGATTGGCGGACTTAGTATTCCAGTAGCTGCGGTGTTCGGCGCCATCATGGTTGTGACGGGTCCTACGGTGATCGTTCCACTTCTACGCCAGGCGCGGTTGAACCGGCGCACGGCGGCTTACTTTAAGTGGGAAGGCATTGTTAATGACCCCATTGGCGCGCTGCTCGCCGTGCTTACCTTGCAGTTCCTCGTCTATGTTGGCGAGGGCTCTGGCTGGGCAACCGTTGCTACAGGATTGGCGCTTGCGCTGGCCTCAGGCGCGTTCCTGGGTGGCATCGGTGGCTGGTTGACAGGAAAAGCGTTTCAGCTGGGCCTCGTACCTGAGTATTTGAAGTCTCCCGTCATGCTCGGGCTGGTTTTACTGGTGTTCGTAACTTCTAATTTATTGCAGCACGAAGCGGGCCTGTTGGCTGTGACTATCATGGGTATTGTCATTGGCAACATGCACCTTCCCGGCATTCAGGACATGAAGCGGTTTAAGGAATACATCACCGTCATGCTCGTCTCTATGGTGTTTGTCATTCTTACGGCCAACCTTGATCCAAACGTACTACTTGGCATTACCTGGCGCGGAGCAGCGCTGGTTGCCGCCATCTTGTTTCTGTGTCGCCCGGCTTCGATTTTTCTAGCGACTCTGGGTAGCGGAATGGAGATGAAGGATCGTGCTATTTTGGGCTGGATTGCGCCTCGAGGCATTGTCGCAGCGGCCACCGCTGGTGTGATGGGGCCGCGCCTTGAAGCGGCAGGCTATGAAGGTGCGGAAGCGCTGTTGCCGCTGGTTTTTTTAGTCATATTTGCCACCATAATTTTGCACGGATCTACCATAGGCTGGGTGGCCAGGCGGCTGAATCTAACCTCTAAGGTTAAAGACAGCGTGTTAATTGTAGGGGCCTCTCCCTGGACAGTAGCGTTTGCCAAGAAGCTCACCGAGCTCAACGTTCGCTGCATGATTACCGACAGTTCCTGGCACAACCTGCGCCCCGCTCGGTTGGCAGGAGTCGACGTGTTTTATGGCGAAATACTGTCCGACTTTGCTGAAGAAAGCCTCGAAATCGGTCACGTCGGTCACGTTTTTGCTGCGACCAGTAACGACGCTTACAACGCGCTCGTATGTACCGCTGTGGCGCCTGAAGTAGGGCGCCGCGAGGTGTTCCAGCTGGCTATGGGTGACGGTCAGGGAGACGACGATCCACGCGGTGTGGCAAGACCACTACGCGGCCGCGTTGCGTTTAGTGCCCAGGCGGTTTTTAAAAAACTCTGGCAGCGACACGTTCGTGGATGGACATTCATTCGCACGCGAATTACTGAGGGTTACACTTACAGCGATTTTCTCGGAGACTGCCCAAACGGAGCTATTGTCCTGATGATTCAGCGCAACGACGGCAAAATCGAATTCTATTCTGTGGACGCCGAGACTGAGCCTGCACCTGGCGATAATGTGCTGTATTACAGCCCGCCGCGCGACAAGGAAGTACGTGAAGCTGAACTGCGCAATGTTGAGGCGCCATCAGTGGATCCTCAGCGAGAAGTGCTTTCCAAAGACCTCGACTGACGTACGGCTGTGACCTCCCAACGACTTTTCTTCGACGGCCCCGTCGGCACTATAGAGGCGATGCTTGAGTGTCCAGATGGCCTGGAGCCAGGCGTGAAGGTGCCAGCCGTCGCCGTTGTTTGTCACCCGCATCCGCAGTTTCAAGGCACCATGCTTAACAAGGTCGTGCACACGCTCGCGCGCAGTGCGATTGACTGTGGAATACCGGCGCTTCGTTTCAACTATCGTGGTGTGGGCAAGAGCCTTGGCGACTACGATGAAGGTCGCGGTGAAACCGATGACGCAGAGGCGGCCTGTACTTACGTGGACACACTCTTTGGCGAGGCCCCTCTCGTACTTATGGGGTTTAGCTTTGGATCCTCGGTCGCGCTGCGGCTTGCCGGGCGCAATGAGCCTGTGGCGTTGGTAGTCGCGGCGCCTCCGGTCGGACGATTAGGCAATCCTTCAACGGTGGAATTTGCCATGCCTTGGCAAGTCATTCAGGGTACTGCAGACGAATTGGTCGACTATGTAGAAGTAGAGACCTGGGCGAAGTCACAGGTGCCACCGCCGCAACTCGTGGTCATGGACGGCGTAAGCCATTTTTTCCATGGCAATTTGACGCTGCTGAGGCAGGATGTTCGTGCGTTCTTAATACACTCTCTGGATTTGAGCGGAGCCTGAAGCCACGCGCTCTCTTGGCCATCGAATTATTCACCTGGTCAGGTGGCGTCCGAGCGCATCCAGCGATTCGGGCACGTTAGTGCGACCAATGCCAATGCGAAACCGGTCTTCAGGGACACTAGCCAATTCAGAGTGATAGACCGAAGCCGGCAGGAGCAGCACACCGTCTTCCTCGACCGCGCGCGTACAAAAATCGGCGGCAGTGCCTGCTCCAATGTAGCGGGGAAAGGCTACGCATCCACCGTCGGGCGTGGTGTATTCGAACAGGTCAGGAAATTTGGCGAGAAAGTTCTTAACCGCGTGGTCGTTATCTTTAATGATGTTCCTGTTGCGCTCAAGAATGGTGGCGCCGTTACGTAGAGCAACCGAAGCGAGGTGTTCGCTGGGGCCGGAATTGCAAATGCTGGTGTAGTGTTTGGCGCGCTCCAGGCGCTGTAGTGCCGCGTGGTCTTGCGACGCAACCCAGCCCACGCGCAGGCCGGGTAAACCGTAAGCCTTGGACATCACGGATACGCTAAGCGCAGAGGGGTTAATCGATGCTGCGGCTGGTAACATGCGAGCAGTGTCCAACTCGACCCCCCGGTAAACCTCGTCGCTTACCAGTCGAATGCCACGTTCGTGGCACAGAGCGTTAAAGTCGCGCCAGGTTTGTTGGTCGGGAACAAAACCTGTCGGATTGTTTGGGAAATTAACGGACACCAGGGTTGTTTCGGGTCGCAAGAGCGCTTCAAAGCGTGCAAGGTCCAGCGTCCAGCGGTCGGTGTTGGTGTTGAGCCACAGCGGCAAGCCTTCAACCTCTACGCCAGTAGCGATTGGAACCGATTCAATAGTTTGATAGTTTGGGACGGTGACAATGACATGATCGCTAGGCTCGACGAAAATTTGCATGGCCCAAAATAACGCCTCACCCGCCCCGGCAAAGGTCAGCACGTCGTCTTCTTTGAGGTCGCCATAGCTCGATGCAATAGCGGCGCGTAATTCGTCGGTACCCCACGTGGGAATGTAACCCAAATGCAGGTTTTCGTAGCGTTCCCGATCGGTGTCGTCACCCAGTTCCAGGACTTCAGCGACCGACATCGATTCGGCATCGGAGGCGGTCAGGTGATAGCGTGCCGTGAACTCCCACTTGCTGAAGTACGTTTCGAGTGCGAAATCGGGTAACACTAAACGTCCGCTCATGTTGATTGCCTGTGTGTTGGGTTTAAGAGAGCCACAATGTTCAGATAGCCCTGAAATATACCAAGAACCCCACAAAAAAGGCCGGGCAATGCCCGGCCTTTTCATCGTGCTTTGAAGTCTGAAGTGGGGTTTAGACCATTTCCTTCAGGTTCTTAAGCGCAAGCACTTTCACGACGTTACGTGCAGGCTTGGCTTTGAATACCATTTCTTCGCGAGTGAAAGGGTTGATGCCTTTACGCGCTTTGGTAGCTGGCTTACGTACAACTTTGATTTTCATCAGGCCAGGAACGGTAAACATGCCGGGGCCACGACGACCCAGGTTTTTCTTGATCAAGCCTTCCAGTTCTTCAAACACACTGCTCACTTCTTTACGAGTCAAGCCAGCTTTGTCTGAAATGTGAGCAAGAATTTCGCTCTTAGTAGGAGCTTTCTTTACTGCGGTCGCTTTTTTCTTAGCAGCCATTTATCAATCCCCTCAGTGAGATAGTGTAGTAAAAAACAACAGTCAAATTACGCAGCGGAAAATAGCATAAGATGACTCAAGGTGTAAGCGTTTTGGCAAAACTTTTTGTCAGCGTTGGTATGCGCTAACCCCTATTTTGAGGCTACCAAAGTGCTTCCCGTCAACTCCTTACTTTGTGTAAAACTGTTGCTGAAACGTCACGTCGATGGGTGAAGTCTCACCGTCTGGCAATGCCCGAATCTTGAAAGTGAGGTGTTCTCCATCGGCGATGGATGTCTGGCCAATGTAGTACACAACATTGCCGTCTTTGATCTCGCGCATTTCAAGATTTTTCAACTGTCCCGTAAGGTTATTGGCTTTCGCTGAGACTTTACCCGATGTTGAAACCGTGTCGGAACCTGTGGTTTTTTTGTGCACTACTACGTTCAAAAGTACCTGCGATTTACTGCGTGAAAGCCCATAAGTGCGTGCGGCTTCAGGTGGCAGCTGGTCAGTGGTGATGGCGTTGTAATGGACCACGTAGTCGCCCGATTCGAAGGTGCGCGGAGCGGCTTCTTTAGCCGTTGGAACGTTGGCAGCCGAGCGTGTTTCAGGCGCCTTTTGGCACGCAGTTAGCGCAAAAAGTGCGCTTAGACTGGTAACAATGAGCAGTGTTCTGGCTCGCATGTGTCATCCCCCAATGTTCGAATCAAGGTCATACTATAGCCTATTAATGGCGTGTAGCAACCCGTAAGAAC
>QIGP01000389.1 GCA_003228965.1 Gammaproteobacteria bacterium | reverse complement strand
GGTATGGAAGGCGGGCTCAAGGTACTGGCGGCCGTCAAAGATCAGGTAGGAGTGCCCGTGATTACCGATGTTCACGAAGACACACCCATTGACGAAGTAGCGAGTGTGGTTGACGTGCTACAAACGCCCGCGTTTTTGTGCCGACAAACCAATTTTATTCAGCGCGTAGCCAAGAGCATGTTGCCGGTTAATCTCAAGAAAGGGCAGTTTCTGTCACCTTGGGAAATGCGCAACGTCACTGAAAAAGCCAAGGCTACGGGAAACTCCCGCATCATGGCCTGTGAGCGGGGGTTTTCGTTCGGCTACAACAATCTGGTTTCGGATATGCGAAGTTTGAGCGTTATGCGGGATACCGAATGCCCGATTGTGTTCGACGGAACTCACTCAGTACAGTTGCCCGGAGGGCAGGGCTCTTCTTCAGGCGGGCAGCGCGAGTTCGTGCCGGTTCTGGCGCGGGCAGCGGTTGCCGTTGGCATTGCCGGTTTGTTTATGGAAACCCATCCCGACCCGAGTAAGGCCCTGAGCGACGGACCCAACGCGTGGCCGCTCGAGCACATGGAGAGTTTGCTCACCACGCTTACCGAAATCGATCGTGTTACCAAATCGAGAATGCGCGACGAAGACCGCTTGGCAGCGGGCTAAACGCTGTTCATCAGACACGGTTCCAGGAGCCTTGTACGTAAACATTTCGTAACGCAATGCACCGAAGCACGACCACAACAGATCGACTTACTCCACTTGATTGCATCGAACATTACACGACAAGGAACAGGCAAGAATGAGCCAAATTAAACATGTACTGGCACGCGAAGTGATTGATTCACGTGGTAACCCGACCGTAGAGGCCGATGTCACACTGGAGTCTGGTGCGTTTGGGCGTGCGGCTGTGCCTTCTGGCGCCTCAACAGGCACGCGCGAAGCCGTTGAACTGCGCGACGGCGACGAGGCCCGCTTCCTGGGCAAAGGCGTGTTGCAAGCCGTGGCCAACGTCAATGAGAAAATCTTGCCCGCAGTGAAAGGCCTGGATGCGCTTGATCAGCTTAAGCTTGATCAGGTAATGCTCGAACTTGACGGTAGTGACAACAAGCAAAACCTCGGCGCAAATGCGCTGTTGGCCGTGTCGCTTGCTAGTGCCAAAGCTGCGGCGGCGACGCAGAACAAGGCACTCTACGAATGGTTGGCGGAGCTATCTTCGATGCCAGGCGATTTTACGCTTCCGGTACCGATGATGAATATTATTAACGGTGGGGCCCACGCCGACAATAGTGTCGACATACAGGAATTTATGGTGTTGCCCGTTGCGGCTACATCTATTCGCGAGGCGATTCAGTGCGGTGCCGAAATTTTCCATCACCTTAAGAAAGTACTCGCAGGTCGTGGTCTAAATACAGCGGTTGGTGATGAAGGCGGTTTTGCTCCTGATTTGTCCTCTAACGAAGCGGCGCTTGAAACCATCATGGAAGCGATTGTGGCTGCTGGTTACACGGCTGGCAAAGACGTCTTCCTTGGGCTGGATGTTGCCAGTAGCGAATTTTATGAAAACGGCCAATACAATCTAGAGTCGGAAGGACGCAGTTTCGACGCAGCAGGTTTTGTCGATTACTTGGACGGGCTGGTTCAGCGCTATCCAATCGTTTCGGTTGAAGACGGTATGGACGAATCCGACTGGGACGGCTGGGCGCAACTCAGTCGTGCGTTGGGTGACAAAGTTCAGCTGGTCGGTGATGATCTGTTTGTCACTAACACGTCTATTTTGTCTCGCGGCATCGACGAGAAAATTGGTAACTCAATTTTGATTAAACCCAATCAGATCGGCACGCTCACGGAAACCATTAACGCCATCAATATGGCTGACAAGGCCGGTTACAGTGCCGTAGTGTCACACCGTTCAGGCGAAACCGAAGACACGACCATTGCACACATAGCGGTTGGTACAGCCGCAACCCAGATCAAGACAGGCTCCATGTCGCGTTCGGATCGGGTGGCGAAGTACAATCAACTGTTGCGCATTGAAGGTGCGCTTGGGGCTTCGGCTAAATACGCAGGTAAAGCGGGATTTCCGCTCGACTTTTAAACACTCTCCTTTGAGGCGGTGACCATGAACGGCCGAAATTTAATCACTACGTTGTTGCTGATCAGTCTGGCTGTGCTGACTTATCGTTTGTGGTTAGCGGACAATGGTTACCAGGAAGTGCGCCGCCTGAAGCAGGATATAGATATTCAGGCCGCCGAAGTCGAAGACAAGCAAAGGCGTAACCGCGCTCTTGAAGCGGACGTGAAAGACTTGAAAGAAGGTGTCGACGCTGTTGAAGAGCGCGCGCGTACCGAATTGGGTATGACGCGAGAAGGCGAGACCTTTGTGCAATTTCTGAACGAAGAAGACCCACCTGGCGCATCAAAGTCACCTAAGCGTTGATGGTTCCTGCCGAATCAGTGACCGACATTTCTCCAGCAGCCCTACCTCATCGCGAACCTCTGACTTACGCTTTTGGCGGGCCGGTGTGCACGGCCACTGTCAAACAATATCCGCGCGACTTTGTGGTTGTTGAACGCCTGCCGTTTGAAGCTGACGGAGAGGGGCATCATTGGTTAGTCGAAATTGAAAAAACCGATCTGAACACGCTGGATATGCTGGATGCCGTGGCGCGTCGATTCAACGTTGCGCGCAAAAGTATGGGTTACTCCGGACTTAAAGATCGATTCGCTGTAACGCGCCAGTTTATTACTTTGCCTTCCGGCACGATCACACAACAGGCGCTCGAAAGTGCTGCCGATGAACATTGGAAAGTGATTGGCGTTAGCGCCCACCGACGCAAGCTGCGCGTAGGTAGTCACAGGCAGAACGCGTTTGAGATTACGCTTCGGCAAGTGCCGCAAGAAGAGACGGTGCGTGACGCTCTGGAACAGCGGCTTAAAAATATAAAGGGCACCGGCGTACCGAATTACTTCGGCCCACAGCGTTTCGGCAACGACGGCTCTAATTTACGTAAAGCGCGCCAAATGTTTGAACAGCAGCGCAAACTTCCAAGGCAGCAACATCGCTTCGCTGTGTCGGCCGCGCGATCCTGGTTATTCAATGCGGTTCTGGAACGTCGTGTTCAGCTGAACAACTGGAACGCGCTGGTTCAGGGCGAGGCGGTTAACCTTGACGGTAGTTCAAGCTGGTTTGCGCACTCCAGACTTGGGCCGGCAGACGCAGTGCGTTTTTTCGAATTCGACCTGCATCCAAGCGGTCCTATGTGGGGAGCCGGAGAGTCGCCTGCTACGGACCTTGCTTTACAGATTGAAAGTGACGCGATTGAAGCATTCGATTCGTTTACTCAAGGGCTAGCTCAGCTTGGCCTCAAACAAGAGCGCCGCGCACTTCGTCAACACGTACGCGATCTTACGTGGATGTTCGAAAACGATACGCTCACATTGAGATTTGCACTTAACAAAGGTGGCTTTGCCACATCGGTTCTAAGAGAACTGGTCAGTGGCGACGGTCTGATGCTGTAGCGGGTTTGAATTCAGCGGTAGCGTTCAATACTCTTGGGGTGCTCCCACAGCATCTATTACGGGTCAAAGTTGAAATTGAGCTCTTACAATAAGGCTCACTCTGAAAAGTTACGTGTTTAGCAGAACATACAAAGCGCCCGTGCCGCCGTCACGTGAAGCAGCCGTACAAAAAGCAATTACCAGGTCGGTGTGTTGCAGCCATTTGATCACTTTGGGACGCAGAACGGGTAGCCCCTGAAACGAGCGTTTGCCCTTGCCGTGAATAATGCGAATGCAGTGCCAGCGTCGGAACTGTGCTTCTTTTAGAAAATCGAACACCGCTTGTTTAGCGTCACTGGCATTGAGCCCGTGAAGATCAATTTCTTCGTTTACGCTGTACTGACCTTTTCTGAGTTTACGAAGGACAGGGCTATTAATGCCAACGCGGCAAAACCGGACTTCGTCGCCGCTCTCTACCCATATGGAGGGATCATTGAGGCTTTCGGCCAGCACACTTTGCTCATCCGCGCGGGTGAACCGCGCTATGGGCGGCGGTTTTTCGGGTTGAGCCGCCGCGCGGTCGTTGCGCACGGGCTTTACTGGCCCTATTGCCGCACGAAAGGCGTCTTTGTCATCGTCTGTAGTCATTAACAACCTCGTTCGGAGCCGCTATACTCAACACAACTCAAATAGGTCTCAAGAGGCGCTGTCTCCAGAGATGTCGTCTCAACCGGCTTCGATTCGACAGGGTCGCTGGAAGTCGTCCAATTATAGTCAATATCCAGACCCGGAAAACCCAATGTGAACATATTAATCAGTAACGATGACGGCTACCACGCAAAAGGCCTGGCCTGCCTGGTTGAACACGTCAAAAAAGTAGCAGACGTTACCGTGGTCGCACCCGATCAAAACCGTAGCGGCGCCAGTAACTCCTTGACTCTCGCGTCTCCTTTGCGCCGTCGCACCGATTCACGGGGTTTCCACAGCATTAGCGGAACGCCGACCGATTGCGTTCACCTGGCCATTACCGGGTTGCTCGATGTGCAGCCGGACATGGTTCTGTCAGGCATAAATCACGGCGCAAACCTGGGCGACGACGTGCTCTATTCAGGTACCGTGGCGGCCGCTATGGAAGGGCGCCACCTGGGCTTACCGGCCATTGCATTATCGCTCGTTGGCTATAAGCATTTCGACACGGCTGGCCGTGTGGCTGTCGACGTACTGAGTCGACTGGAGAAGCATCCATTGCCGGCCGACACAATTCTCAATGTTAACGTTCCCGATATTCCATATGACGCTCTGGAGGGGTTTGTCGCCACTCGCCTTGGTAATCGACACAAAGCCGAAGAAGTCATCGCTGATGTCGACCCAAGAGGGCAACCTATTTACTGGATTGGGCCTGCCGGGGCTGAGCAGGATTGCGGCGAAGGCACCGACTTCCACGCTATACGCAACAACAGGGTGTCTCTGACGCCGCTAAAAGTTGATCTCACACAGCACGATTTTGTTGCTACGCTTGCTTCCTGGTTGAACGAATGAATAACCCTGGTCACAGCGGCATTGGTATGACCTCAGCGCGCACGCGCGAACGTCTTATCAAGCGCCTGACCAGTCAGGGTATCAAGAGCCTGGCCGTGCTCGATCGCATACGCAATGTGCCGCGCCATTTGTTCGTCGACGAAGCGCTAGAGTCGCGCGCTTACGAGGACACCGCTCTTCCGATTGGTCACGGGCAGACTATATCTCAGCCGTTTGTGGTCGCGCGCATGACCGAAGCGTTGCTGCGTGATGGACCACTGAAGAAAGTACTGGAAGTTGGTACGGGCTGCGGCTATCAAACGGCGGTCCTCGCACCTCTTGTAGGCAGTATTTACAGCATCGAAAGAATCAAACCACTGGCTGATCGTGCGAGTGTGCTGTTGAAGGAAATCGGTATACGCAA
Organism: Gammaproteobacteria bacterium; assembly: GCA_003228965.1. GTDB lineage: Bacteria > Pseudomonadota > Gammaproteobacteria > Steroidobacterales > SZUA-146 > SZUA-146. The sequence goes on along the minus strand of QIGP01000389.1, from coordinate 586 downwards.
CGTACAGTTTAGTCACAGCGACGGCTGGGAAGGGCTGCCAAGGTTTCAGCCGTTCGACGGAATTATTGTCGCGGCTGCACCACAGGAAATTCCACAATTGCTGCTGGGTCAGTTGGCCCAGGGCGGACGGATGGTGATTCCGGTTGGGCCCAGTCGCAATCAGGACCTTGTCATGCTCACCCGCAAAGGTGACACGTTCGAGCGCGAAGTACTCGACAAAGTCAGCTTTGTCCCGCTGCTCGAGGGGCTGAAGGGCACCTCTAAATACCCATGAAATCACCGTTTGCCTGGATTTACGACAAAGTACTGACGTGGTCGGTTCATTCCAAAGCGCCCTGGTTTCTTGGCGCAGTGAGTTTTTCCGAGTCGTCGTTTTTCCCGATACCTCCGGATGTGATGCTGGCGCCTATGACTTTGGCGAGGCCCAATCGCTGGCTGCGTCTTGCGCTAATTACCACGCTTGCAAGCGTCGCTGGCGGTATTCTAGGTTATTTCATCGGCTTTTTTAGTATCGAGCAAATTACCCCGTACCTTGAGCGCTGGGGTTACATGGAAAGCCTGGAGCAGGCCAGGCACTGGTTTGACG
>QIGP01000412.1 GCA_003228965.1 Gammaproteobacteria bacterium | reverse complement strand
CAAATCGATCGGTGGGTAACCCCGCCACGCACAGCGCGCTAATCAACGCACTCGGTCCTGGCACCGGACTAACGGTGAGCTGCTCTTCTCGCAGGCGCTTAAGCAACGAGTACCCTGGATCGCTAATGAGGGGAGTGCCGGCGTCGCTGATGAGCGCGATCGATTGTCCCTGCTTGATACGCGCCACCAGTTCTTCTGAACGGATCTCTTCGTTGTGATCGTGCAACGACACCATCGGTGTGCTAATGCCAAAATGGGCCAATAGTCGCCCGCTATGACGGGTATCTTCTGCGGCAATGACGTCAACCGACTGAAGCGTGGCCAGAGCACGAGGGCTAATGTCCTCCAAATGGCCAATAGGCGTGGCGACAACGTATAAACAACCCGCTGAGGGCATGAAAATTCCTTAATCGTGGCGGCCCCGATGGATGACGGGCTCGCACTCTTGCGGTGACGCCGTGACCTTAATGCCTCACGTCGCGACGTGCAAAATTAGGCGCATCGACAGGATTTACGCGTGGGTTTGAGTGTACCATTGTGACACTCTTAATTTAGCTGTCACCCAGGTGTCTCGAATGGTACGGACCTTCAAAACTCAATCAAGCTCCCGCGTGTGCCGCCTGGCGGCCATTGCGTGCGCACTGGTGACACTGTCAGCCTGCCTGCCTGACTCGGGATCGATTAGGCCGTCGCCCGGCGGCGCAAGCACCGCCGGCCGCGACGTTAGTGCCGGTCGTTACGACCGCGCCGCCCGCGGCTACGAACGCCTGGCCAAAAGCGCCACGAGTTCGGCTGACCGCGACGAACATCTTTTAAACGCAGCCCGCGCCTGGTTCAATCACGGCGAATCCATGAAAGCACTTTCGAGCTTGCGTAAAGTTCGCGGCGCGTTCCCAACCGACGACCCCATCATCGGCATGCTTCTGGCCACGGACAAACTGGTTAACGGCCAGGCGCGTTCGGCACTTAACGATCTGAACCGGCTGCAGCGTCAGGTTAAACAACCACAGCTACCCGCCTTCCTGGAACTTAAAGCGCGCGCCCAGACCATGACCGGAGACGCCACCGGGCTTGTATTAACGTTAACCGAACGAGAAACCTGGCTTCGACGAGGCAGCGACATTAAACAAAATCGGCGTCTCATTTGGCTAGCGTTACGCGATCTTGGCCGCCAAGGCCATGCACTTGCGACGCCACCCAATGCCAACCGCAATCTGGAGGGCTGGCTGACACTTGCCAGACTCTACCGGGACAACGGCCGCAATCAGGCCGCGCTCGACCAGCAGCTCAAAGCGTGGAACCAGGACTTTAGTAAACACATGGCGGCAGGGCTTACCGCCAACCTGTCACACGGCAGGGACAATCCAGCGCAAAGCCAGCCAGACTCAGTGGCGCTATTGCTGCCACTGTCAGGTCGACTTGGCGGTCCGGGCGTCGCCATACGCGACGGCTTTATTGCTGCGTACTTGAACGACGCGAGCAACCCTTCGCGACCTGAGGTCAATATTTACGATACCTCAGCGCTGTCGGCCACCGACGCCTATCAGTTAGCCACCAAAAACGGAGCCGAGTTTGTCGTAGGGCCGTTAAGCAAATATAACGTCAACTCACTTATTGAAAAAAGGGCCGTCTCCACAACCACTCTTGCTCTGAACTATTTAGGGGACGGCGTCCAGGTTCCGGTCAATTTCTTTCAATTTTCGCTGTCACCCGAACACGAGTCGGCGGCTATTGCCCGCCACGCATTGAGCGAGGGCATGACACGAAGCGTAGCTCTGGTTCCCGAAACCTTGTTAGGGGAACGACTACTGGCGAGTTTCACTGCAGCGTTTGAAGCAGGCGGTGGCAAAATGATTGACGCTGGCCGCTACAATCCGGCGAACACAGACTTCGCAATTCCCATCACCAACCTTCTGAATCTCAACAGCAGCCGCGCGCGCCACCAGCAACTGAGTGCCGTCGTTGGCCAAAAGCTTGAGTTCGAACCACGTCGCCGCCAGGACGCGCAGCTTATCTTTCTTGTGGCTGGTGCCAAAGAGGGGCGACTTGTAAGGCCTCAACTTAACTACCACTACGCAAACGATTTACCGGTGTATTCAACGGCGTCCATTTACGAAGACGATGCGAATCTTAATCGCAAAGATCTCGAAGGGGTAACGTTTGCCGATGCTCCCTGGATTATTTCGCCCGAACCGCAAATCGTTAACCAGCGCACAATATTAAGCCGGGCGTGGCCGCAGAGAATAAAACGGCGCGGCCGACTCTACGCCATGGGCATGGACGCGTACGCGCTGTTGCCCGAACTGCATGGTCAGCATCAGGTCCTTGCCGAGGGCCTTAATGGCCTGACCGGAAGACTCATGCTGGAACCCGGTAACCGCATTACACGAGACCTGGACATTGCAACCATTTCACGTGGCTCGGCGCAGTACGTGCCTCCGGTTAACGAGTTTGCCGAAAAACCGATCTCCATAGAAGGCGGCAACTAAATACTCGGGGATTTGCAAATTGAGATTCACGACGACATAAGTGTTGTCGTGGACTCAAGATGTAAATTCCCGGACTTTAGAGGTGCCTTACAATCGCACATTTGTAGCCGTGCTACCGCCTGAGCACGACAACGTATTTTTTTATTAAAAACCGTGCCGCCCTGTAACATGCCGAATGAGAGTTCTGAATCATGTCTGGCTATACTCCACGGCGCCGCCACAAACACGGCGCTCAGGCTGAGCGCAAAGCAGAGATGTTTCTTTGCTCCCAGGGACTGCAACTTGTAGGTCGCAACTACAACTGCCGCTTCGGCGAAATAGATTTGGTCATGCGCGATCATCGGTATCTGGTGTTCGTAGAAGTGCGCTTTCGCAGTTCAAACCAGTTTGGTGGTGCGCTGGGTAGCATTGGAAAACACAAACAGGGGCGCTTGATTCGGACGGCTCAACATTACCTCGCCTTTGAAGAGCGTAACTCGAATACACCATGCCGATTTGACGTCATTGCGGTTTCGGCCTCACACTCCGCCATTAAGTGGGTAAAAAACGCGTTCTAACAATCGGAACCTATTTAGGAGGATCATACAGTGACCACCGAAAAGACCTTGATAGAACAGCTGTTCAGTCAGAGCATTAGCACCAAAGAACGCGCAAGAGACACCATGCCGGCCAACATTGCTCTGGCAGCCCGACTGCTGTGCGACTGTGTAGAGGCGCGCAACAAGGTTCTAAGCTGTGGTAACGGCGGATCGGCTGGCGATGCTCAACACTTCTCATCCGAAATGCTCAATCGCTTTGAGCGCGACCGAGAAGGGCTCGCGGCCATGGCGCTAACCACTGATACTTCTACGATAACGGCCATTGCGAATGACTACAGTTACGAAGATATTTTTGCCAAGCAAGTTCGTGCGCTGGGCCGGCCAGGTGATCTACTGTTAGCCATCTCCACCTCTGGCAACTCGTCCAACGTCAATCGCGCCATTGAAGCTGCCCATGCGGCCGACATGAATGTCATTGCGTTCAGTGGGCGCGACGGCGGCTCTATGGCACCGCTCCTGCGTCAAAACGATGTCGAGCTGCGAGTACCTTCGACCTCGACCGCGCGCGTTCAGGAGGTGCATTTACTGCTAATTCACTGCCTGTGCTTCTTGCTCGACCGCGCCATACTCGGCGACTAGCTGTGACACCGCTTGGTACAGCGCCGCTCGATACGGCCGTCCTTGATGGACTCAATCGAATTCTACCGATAGACAGCGTGCGCACCGACCCAGCCTATTGCTGGGCGTACAGCTACGACAACAGCCGGCGACAAGGATTACCTGCCGTAGTCGTAATGCCCGACAACCACGACCAGGTAGAGCAAATTGTACGGCTGTGCAATCGACACAAGCTTCCTGTTACTGCCAGAGGTTTAGGCACAGGCACCGCTGGCGCTGCCGTGCCTGAACACGGTGGACTCGTGCTCTGCACCGAAAAAATGAGAGCCTGTCACATCGACCCTGACAACCGCGTCGCTGTGGTGCAACCTGGCGTGACTAACGGCACCGTTCAGCGTGAAGCGGCCAAACACGGTTTTTTCTGGGCGCCCGACCCGACTTCAGCCGAGTACTCCACCGTCGGCGGCAACCTGGCCTGCAACGCATCAGGGCCACGCGCCGTAAAATATGGAACTCCACGCGAGAACACGCTGGGAATGCTTGCGGTCACAGGCGATGGCGTGCGGGTCAAATCCGGGTGTTACACAACCAAGGGAGTGGTCGGTTACGACCTGACTCGACTGCTGATTGGCAGCGAGGGCACTTTAGCGGTGACTACTGAAGCTACGTTGAAACTCACTCCTTTACCTGAAGGTATTCGCGCCTTACGTATTCTCTTCTCCAGCGCCACTGCGGCTGCCCGCGGCGTGTCCCGCATAATGGCTCAGAACGTCGTGCCCAGAGTGGTCGAATTTATAGACGCCGATTGCCTGCAACTCATTCGAGAATACAGCTCGACCGACATTTCTCTTGAAGCTAAAGCCATGCTTATTATTGAAGTCGACGGTCCACTGGCGCAACTCGACCATGCCGTAAACGCGATCGAAAACGCAGTGAAAGACCCTGCCCTTCTGGAATGCAGAGGAGCTCGCAACGACGAAGAAACCAAACAACTGTGGCTGTCGCGCAAAGCGCTTTCGCCCGCATTACGCACAATTGCGCCGAAAAAAATTAACGAAGACGTGGTGGTGCCTGTTTCGCGCCTGGGAGAATTCGTCACAACACTGCAAACCTTGTCTAAAGAATACGGCGTGCATATTGTTGCGTTCGGTCACGCAGGTAACGGCAACTTACACGTGAACCTTTTGGTCGACCCGGACGATCCAGTTCAAATGGCGCAGGCCAAACCTTGCCTTGCCGCGATTTTCAATCTGGTCATAAGCTTCGGCGGTACGCTATCCGGTGAACACGGCATTGGATTTGAGAAAAAAGAATTTGTTGGCCTGGAGATAGAGCCTGCGACGCTTGAACTAATGGTACGAATCAAACGGCAATTCGACCCGAATAACATTCTCAATCCCGGCAAACTTTTTCCGGCAGCAAGCTTGGCGGGCTAACCGGGCTAATTTCAAATTACGGCCCGGAAGGTTTGCCGGAACTAATCAGAGCGCCTCGTCGATCTATTGCTCTCTGATAACGCTTGTTCGCGGCGCGTGACAAGCGGTGTTCTGGGCCTAGTAGTTGACTTAATGCCGGAATAGCCATATCCAGCAACGCTTCCGCTTCCTCGTATTGCGCAAGAGCGATATGGGCTTCAGCTTTTTCACTGCGATTTACTGCAGTTTGCCAGTGACTGTCACCGTACATGTCGAATAAAATATCTACCGACTCGGAAAAGGTGTTCAGTGCCTGCTGAGGGCGTCCGGTAGCTACGTACAAGTTGCCCTGCTCACGCAGCACTTCAGTGAAATAACGATCCCTCTTTCCAGAGGTTTGTATATGAATTGCGTGGGCTTCGGCCAACAGCATTTCGGCCTCATTAAACTGACCTAAATCAATATGCACTCTACTCAGGTCTATCATCTTTGCGGTAGCCGAATAAGGCAACGGGTCACCATGGTAACTACGTAATTGCTCAACGACATCCAACAATATGCTGATCGCTTTTTCAGGCTCCCCCTTGTCACGAATTAAACGACCCAAGTTAGTTTTGGCATCTAACAAATCTGCAGCACTGGGAGCCAGTTTGCCTGCTCGAATGGCAATGGATCGACGGTATAACTCTTCAGCCTGAGGCAATCTGTCCAGCCCGTGGTTCAGCTTGGCGTATGATTCCAACATCATGGCTACCTGGAGCGAGTCACGCCCCTCTCTTGATTCAGTAAGCTCCAGAGCATTCCGAATAGCTTCTTCCGCCTCTTTGTAGTTGCCCCGCTGTTGAAGTACTCCGCTCAATCCAAGCCAGTCATAGGGCTCATCCAGAGGGTAATGCTCAGTACCGCTGTATGACCTGGAAATTTCCAACGCATCTCGTTGGTACT
>QIGP01000160.1 GCA_003228965.1 Gammaproteobacteria bacterium | reverse complement strand
GCCAGCTAACGCCGTAGCGCTCGCTCTAAATATGGGGTGGACGATGGGGCTCGAACCCACGACCACCGGAATCACAATCCGGGGCTCTACCAACTGAGCTACGCCCACCATACTGTGTCACACCAAGCGTGGCGCGCCCGGCAGGACTCGAACCTGCAACCCCCGGCTTAGAAGGCCGGTGCTCTATCCGGTTGAGCTACGGGCGCAAGTATATATTGCCCAAACAGTAGGTAAAACAAGAAGTTAGTTGGTCGGGGCAGAGAGATTCGAACTCCCGACCCTCTGCTCCCAAAGCAGATGCGCTACCAGGCTGCGCCATGCCCCGACTTTATGCGCCCTAAAAGGCCGCTACTAACTCTCAAACTGACCCGTTGTTTGCGGGATAGGGATAATACGTGTGGGTTTGGGCAACGTCAATGATCATTTGGGGGGCTAAGCCCCCAGACCCCCTTAGCGGGTGGCTTCGCCCCCCACACCCACTCTGATTCTCGTTTTATCCTCTCCCCTTAAATCTCGGATGGCCTGCATATGTCGCCTTAGTTCTTACGGCCTACTTGAATTCTGCCTTCACTTCGTCATTGCGAGCGCGAAGCGCGTGGCAGTCTCCTAACGTAAACGTGACACTACTTGTTGAATCCAGAGCAACCGGATGGAGATTGCCACACCCGCGGTCTGCGGGTTCAATGACAAAGAGATTGTTGAACGAAAACTGTGAATTCAACGATCTTTCAATTCATCTGTGTTCATCGAACAAACCGTCCACGCAGGGCTGGCGGCCAACTAGTTCATTTTGCGGAAATAAAACGGACCGAAGGGGGCTGCTAAGGGGGGTTGGGGGCCTAGCCTCCAATACCTGAGCCCCCTCTACTTCCGCCGCCAGGAAGTAGTCTTCCCGCTATCTTCAAGGACAATTCCCTGTGTCATTAAATCATCGCGAATTTTATCGGCTAAACCCCAGTCTTTATTCGCTTTGGCTTCTATGCGCTGCTCAACTAACGTATCAATCTCACTGGCATCGGGACCGTCACCCGTTTCACCACGAAGCTGCTGCTCGGGATCGGCTTGCAGAATATTCAGTCTCGCGCCTAAAGATTTAAGCACCGCTCCAAGGCCTGCTGCGCTTTCGTCGCCCTGCTCTCTTGCGATATTGGTTTCGCGAGCCACGTCGTACAGCACAGCCAATGCGCCAGCCGTATTGAAGTCGTCGTTCATCGCCGAGCGAAAGCGCTCGGTATACGGCTCGTCAGCAGGCACCGCCGCTTCAGGGAGCCCGCGCAAAGACAAGTACAGCCGCGTCAGATTAGTGCGCGCCTGATCGAGCTCGCTATCGGAAAAGTTAATGGGTTTTCGGTAATGCGCACTTATCAAAAACAGGCGAACCTCTTCTGGTTTGTACACTTTGAAAATTTCCCTGATGGTAAAAAAGTTACCCAACGATTTGGACATTTTTTCATTATCGACCTGAACGAAGCCGTTGTGCATCCAGTAGCGCGCGAAATTCTCATCGGTGGCTGCGCACGATTGAGCAATTTCGTTTTCGTGGTGCGGGAATTGCAAATCCATGCCACCACCGTGGATATCGAATTCATTACCAAGATGCATGGTCGACATGGCAGAGCACTCAATGTGCCATCCAGGTCGACCTTCGCCCCACGGGCTGTGCCACTTGGGCTCTCCAGGCTTCGCGGCCTTCCACATTACGAAATCAAGCGGATCACGTTTGGCCTTGTCTACGTCGACGCGAGCGCCTGACTGTAAATCTTCTATCTGCTTTCCGGAAAGTTTACCGTACTGTGCAAACTTCTTGACCGCGTAATACACATCGCCGTTGCTACCCTGGTAGGCGTAACCTTTGTCCACCAGCACCTCAATCATAGAAATAATTTCGTCGATTGATCCGGTCGCCGTGGGCTCAATAGTTGGACGCATCAGACCAAGCTGATCGCAGTCGTTGTGCATAGACGCGGTAAATCGCGCCGTTAGCTCATCCACCGTCTCGCCATTCTCAGCCGCGCGCGCGATAATTTTGTCGTCAATATCGGTGATGTTGCGCACATAGTTAACGTCGAAGCCTTCGCTAGCCAGGTGCCTTGCGATAATATCGAACGCGGTTAGCATGCGAGCGTGACCAAGGTGGCAATGGTCGTAGATAGTCAGGCCGCACACATACATGCCCACTTTGCCCGGAACCATGGGCTCAAAAATCTCTTTTTGGCGAGTTAGGGTGTTGTAAACTTGCACGGTCATTTTGCACCTATATTATGTTGCATATCGATTCCTCGTCACGATTGTTGTAGGTTCGACGGGAACTAAAGCTCGACATGATCTTTCAAAGAGATCAAAGCGCTCATAAGATGAGCGTCGGCAGATGGTAGCGCAAACAGCGCGATAGGCAAGACCGAAATACCCGTCTGCAGCTAATTACGCCATTGATGACACTCACTTTAAAGGTACACGCATCATGAACAACCCAACAAAGTTCATCGCGACCCGAGGCTGGCTGCTAGGACTCGCACTCTCGTTATTACTGTCAGGTACCGCACTTGCAGCGGAGCCTGCCAAAAAGCGCTCGCCACGAATTCCCACGTTCCCGATTGTGGAAATGGAGACTTCGGCCGGAACATTAGTATTCGAGCTCAACGGACGCCGTGCGCCAATGACCGTTAAAAACTTCGTCGAATACGTGCGAAGCGGGCATTTCAACGACACCATTTTCCACCGGGTTATTGCCGATTTCATGATTCAGGGCGGAGGCTACGATGCGGATCTTGCCGAAAAACCTTCCAGGAAGTCCATTCCCAACGAATCGGGCAATGGCCTGAAAAACAATCGCGGCACAATCGCTATGGCTCGACTCAACGACCCACATTCGGCGACCGCCCAGTTTTACGTCAACCTGGTCGACAACAACATGCTCGACCCTAGCGAAAAACGATGGGGATATACCGTGTTTGGCGAAGTGATAGAAGGCCTGGACGTGCTTGATGCCATAGGCGCAGTCAAAACAGGCGCAAAGGGGTCTTTCCCTGGCGATGTGCCAAAAGAAACCATCACCATCAAATCCGTGAAGCTGCGTAAGTAATTTCCTTTGGCCAACACAAAGTGTGAGGCGGCCGTCTCAAGTATTAACGGCCGCAACTTTTCGGACTCGAGCCACACGGTATTCCTGTCCGACGTTCATCTGGATGCATCTCGGCCTGCAATAACCGAACAGCTCATCGCTTTCCTGAACGCGCTACCTGTGAGCACCGAACGACTCTACATTGTAGGAGACCTGTTTGAAGCCTGGATTGGCGACGACGCCCCAGGCACGGTTGGAAAGCAACTCGTTCCGGTTCTCAAAGCGCTAACCGGCAGAGGTGTAGAAGGGTTCTTTACACACGGCAATCGCGATTTCATGATTGGTGAGAAATTTGCCACTCTTACCGGTTTCGACCTTCTTCCCGACGAAATTGTCATTGACTGCTACGGAATTTCGGTCTTGCTCCTGCACGGAGACACCTTGTGCACGGACGACACCGACTACCAGGCCTTACGCACGACACTGCGCAACCCTGCCTTTCAAGAGAACCTCATGAACATGAGCGTGCCACAGCGTGTCGACCTCGCCCAACAACTGCGCTCAGCGAGCACCGCCGAAATGTCGAACAAGACTGAAGACATCATGGACGCCAATCAGACTGCGGTCGTCGACGCTTTGAACAGACACGAAGTCGACGTCATGCTTCACGGTCACACGCATAGACCGCAAGTGCACTACTTCGACATTGACGCCAGGCCACGTCAGCGGATAGTACTTGGTGATTGGTTCGAACAGGGTAGCGTAGTGTTTTGGTCCGACGACGGCTTTGAACTACAAAGCCTGCAACGTCATGCCTAAGCGGGTTTGATAGCGCCCAGGTAGCATCCGTAACCCCTTCGCGCTAGCGATGACATCGCGGCAAAGCAAAGTTCCTCGCCAACACTAAAACCGGCAACGTAATCACGCCGCCTGGGGCGTAGCGGGTGGCCCGCTATGAAACGCAAACTCCACGTCCGGGTCGACGACGGCTTGAGCCTCAAGCTCACGGAAAAACAACACGCGCTGGGTTAATTCTTCGGCGGTACACAAAGGCTCGGCAAGCGCCAGATATTCTTGAAAGTGTCGTGCTTCGGATTCCATCAAACCCAAATAGAACTTTCTTAAAGGCGCGTCAAGATGCGGCGCTACGGCACCAAAGCGCTCGCAACTTCGCGCCTCAATGAACGCCCCGATAATAAGCTGATCCATTAGTCGCTGAGGCTCATGTGAGCGAACTTCTTTGAACAAACGCGCTGCGTACCTGGCCGCAGTGACCAAAACGTACGAATGCCCACGAAGCTTAATAAGTTTCTGCACCTGCTCGAAATGACGTAACTCTTCGCGAGCCAGTCGCGACAGGCGGTATACAAGCGCCTCATTCTGTGGGTACCGATACAGTAATTGTAGAGCGGTAGAAGCGGCCTTTTTTTCGCAGTTACCGTGATCCCACAACAACCGAGCCTCATTCTTCAACGCCCAGTCTACCCAGGCCTGTGGCGTTGCCACCGCCAAAAAACGACTCACCGATTCGTGCGCTGCCGACACAGCGGGCTCAATCGAGCCTGAACTTACAGATTGAAAGATTGTATTCAGGGTTTGTTACCGGGAGAACAAGTTAGTGTCTTGAGCTGTCGCTGAGGTGGCGATTTACCGCACTCAATAGCTCGGGCATGCTAATCGGCTTGACCAAATAACCATCGCAACCCCACGAGAACGCCTGATCGCGATCATTAACACTCAGGCTCGCAGTGAGCGCCAGTATCGGTCTTTCAAAGCCTTCAGAGCGAAGCATACGGGCTGCCGAAAGCCCGTCAAGAACGGGCATGTTAACGTCCATTAAAATCAGGTCAGGTTGCTCGGACAATGCCAACTCAATTGCCTGTTGCCCATTGTTCGCAAGCACAAGCTGATAACCACCTTGTGTAAGGAACAAACTGAGCAACTCTATTAAATCAGGATCGTCCTCCACGATCATAATGCGCACAGACTGATTTTTTGACGTTGACGCCTCAGAATAGTGATTTACACCGTTTGCGATAAATTCGTTGCCCTCAGTTCGCGGTGCTTTAATCGCTACCGCAAACTCACTGCCTTCGCCTGGGTTGGAAGTCAGAGTAATAGTTCCTTCCAACAACTCCACAAGACGTGTGGTTATGTTCAGGCCCAAGCCCGTACCACGTTTCGCGTCGTTGTTACCTACCCTGTGAAAGGCATCGAAAATCAGTTTTTGCTGGTCAGGCTCAACGCCCGGACCCGTATCATTAACGACAATCACAAGCCGGTTTTCCGCCCAGCTAATTTCCAACTTAACTTCACCGGTGTCGGTAAACTTAATTGCGTTGCCGACCAAATTTACCAGTATCTGGCGAATTCGAACCTCGTCAGAGTGCACCCATTTAGGTACCTCGTTGTCTACAAACGCTGCAAAACCCAGTAGTTTTTCGGCCGCTAACGGCGCAAACATGGCTGCAATATCGTCGATGACCTGACGGACATCAACGGCCGACATGCGTATGTGTACGTTGCCTTCCTCAATGCGCGCCTGATCCAGAATATTGTCGACCATCGACAGTAAGTGATGGGCCGATCGACGAATTGCGCCAGCATGCGACAGGCTGTGGTTATCGGTGCCGTCTTGTGTCAGCAGCAGTTCTGTGTAGCCAATGACCGAGGTTAGCGGAGTTCTGAATTCGTGCGACATGCTGGCAATGAAACGAGATTTGATCGCACTCGCATGATCGGCCTGCCTGCGTTTTTCTTCAAGGTCGGCCTTAGCCTCCTCCAACTCCTGAACCAGTCGTTTTTGTTTTTCGTTGAGCAGCCGAACTTCGTTCGCGATCTGCTGCATTTCAGCTGTTTTTGCTTCTGCGATGTCGCAAGGTAAAAGCAGCGCAAAGCACTCACTGCCTTCGGAAAAAATGTGGATATCGTAGGTCCCTGCACCCGGAAGACCCACCAGTTCCAACACGCTCGGCTCATCCAAAGGCAGCCCGAGTAACGCGGGCACCAACTCGCGGGCGTCGCTACCTTCTACAGAATCTTGCGTTAACGCCCCAA
>QIGP01000373.1 GCA_003228965.1 Gammaproteobacteria bacterium | reverse complement strand
CCTACCTTCCGCGCCGAGAACTCAAATACGAGCCGTCACCTTGCCGAATTTTGGATGATCGAACCCGAGATAGCGTTCGCTGACCTGATGGACAACGCAAAACTTGCCGAAGACTTTCTCAAATACGTGTTTGCGGCCACGTTGAAAGCGGCGCCCGACGATATGGCCTTTTTTAATCAGCATGTCGACAAACAAGCGATTGAGCGACTGGAAAGCGTGATTGAAAAACCGTTCACTGTCATGGACTACTCCGATGCTGTCGATATCTTGATCAAGTCGAACAAGAAATTTGAGTACCCGGTCAAATGGGGTCTCGACCTCCAGTCAGAGCACGAGCGTTTCCTCACCGAGGAGCACGTGGGTGGTCCGGTCATCGTGATTAACTACCCTAAACAGATCAAGGCGTTTTACATGCGCCAAAACGACGACGAAAAAACCGTCGCAGCCATGGACGTATTGGTACCTGGCATCGGTGAAATTATCGGTGGGGCTCAACGCGAAGAGCGCTTCGACGTCATCGACGGCAAACTGCAGGCACTGGGCTTGTCCGAAGATCTCTGGTGGTACCGCGATTTACGTCGTTACGGCACGGTTCCCCATGCCGGTTTTGGTGCGGGTTTCGAACGTCTGGTACTGTACGTAACCGGCATGGAAAACATTCGCGACGCCATTCCCTACCCAAGGACACCCAATAGTGCCAACTTCTAAACTCGACTTAAACCCAGAATTTAACTCCGCCACAGTCCAAACGCGCAGGGTGAAGTTCGCCGCATGTTTGGCGCTGACTGCAATGCTCTTCGGTTGCAGCAAGTTTACGAGCGATCACGCCATGCATGAATCCAGTAACGGCGAGCCGATAAATTATTTGGTCTACGACGAGTCGTTCTCCAGTGCCGGCATGCCCGACGCCGCATTCATTGAAACGCTTGCCACTCAAGGCGTCGACATCGTTATAAACATCGCGCCCCCAACGATTAGCGGAACACTCCAGAACGAGGCTGAACTTGTCGCCGACGCGTCAATGACCTACCTGAATATAGCGGTCGATTGGAACGAGCCTACACAGGGTGACGTCAACCAGTTCCTGGCCTACATGCAGACCAACGCCGAAGCCAAGGTGTTCTTGCACTGTAAGATGAACATGCGCGCTACGGCATTTGCCATGCTTCACAGAGTGATTAACGAAAATATGGATCCGGAAGTGATTCTAGTCGACATGCACAAAATCTGGAAGCCAAACGCTACGTGGGCCAAACTAATGAATACGGCATTTGAAAACCACAACATCGACTACAAAGTCGCGGTGCCTACCGAACCAATTTGATCGGCGGCTCTAGCGGAACCGGTTCGCCCTTGTCGCGAGAGTTGTTGTAACGCCGGTCAATAGGCGTTGCCTGTAAAGAATAGGGAATTTCGGGCACAAACCGGTTCATAGCCTGACGAATAGTACTGGCGGCACTCTTTCCTTCAACCAGAAACAGCTCACGACTCGGCTCGAGCTTAGGCGTAATCGTACGCACCGCCCGTCTCAAGAGCCTGCTTATAGGCGTCCCGGGCCTGCACCCGCCGCACAAAGTCTACAACGTTCTTGTGTTTTTGAAGTGCTGGAATCCGGGCCAGAGTCGCTTCTAAAGGAAAGCTCATTTGTATATCGGCACCACTTAGCTGGTCACCTGCAAACCACTCGCGACCCTCCAAGTGCTGATCAACAAACTCCATGTGACGTTTAATATTGGGCGTCACGAACGATGCAAGCACTTTGTCGGCTATACCATTAGCAATCGGCTTAACAAAAAACGGCATTTTCGTCGTCTTGATTCGAACGAATACGAGCCTAAGCAGCAACGGAGTCATTAGCGATCCTTCCGCATAATGCAGCCAGTAAATGTACTGATTGTAGTCATTTGACCCAACTTCCGGCGCCATTCGCCCGTTACCGTGGACACGCGCAAGATATTCGACAATGGCACCTGATTCTGCCACCACGTTATCGCCATCGGTGATCACCGGTGACTTTCCAAGTGCATGTACTTTGAGTAGTTCAGGCGGGGCGAGTTGAGATTCCGGGTCGCGTTCGTAACGTTTCACGGAGTATTCGACTCCTAACTCTTCGAGCATCCATAAGATACGTTGCGAGCGTGAATTTTGAAGGTGGTGAACGACGATCATGCGATTCTCCAGTTGATAACGAGATAGAAGAGCAACTCTTGGACAAGCCTTGTTGACGGGATACTATAGAGCTTATCCGCAGGTTTCACGCAGTAAATAGCTGAGTGCCGCTACGCTGTAGAACTTCAACTACGTCACTCATAGACTGCTCACCAAGCTCACCACTGCGCACAGAAGAGGCGCACAAATTAAGCGCCGCCGGCACTCTTTGAAGGCGCCGGCAAAAGGCGTCGAGAAACTTTCCGCCTCCGCGATTAAGATCGGTAATTACACCAGGACTCAACACGCCTGCGTTTTCAATGACCGGCAGTTGCACCAGATTGTGAATAGCCGTAAGCAGTTTAGGACCAATGAACTGGTCTACGTAGGGTCCTTCGTGACGCTCCAACATCCGCGAGGCCGTATCACGGTAGAACGGCAAAAAACTGTCCCCGCTGCAAAATACCATGAAAGCATTGTGCACCTTCGCGTACACTTTTGGAGAGCCGCCATCGATGGTACTTGCCTGAATCCATATTTCGCGGCCAAGAGCACTACCGGTCAGCGGTAATTCCAGGGACTTTGGATTTATCACGAGCGTATCGGCGTCACACCAAACAACCCGATCGGCGCGTGTTAACTCTTCAGTCAGCTTTTGCAGGCGTGCCAGATCGCTTGCCACCACACGCTGGAGCCTGGTATTGGCATGCTGCGTTGGGTTAAGTTCGTCAAACAGCTCATCGCCCATCCAAACGTAGTCAAACTCTTTAAGTAAAGCCCACTGCTTTACAGAATTGATGCAGGGGTGCAGCCACTCGTAGGGTAGTGGCGTGCGATGGCTTTGCAATACAACAGTACGCAATAGTTAAGCTCCGTATAAATAGTTATTAGCTTGAAGGGCACCTCAAAATACTCGGAGATTTAGAGGTTCCCTGAAGGCGCTCGCGTAATGGCCTCCAATTGGTCGGTTGATACAGTCGAGTTCAAATACGGCGCACGCTTGGCCAGACGATCAACGTTAATGAGCGTTTCAAGTACCGACGTCGCGAGTGTCGAGTTGGCCGCACTCGCAGTACTCACCTGCGGATCCATATGCACTTCGTAGATAAGTTGAATCTGTTTTGGTCCGCGTTGCTCTATGATCCAGGACCCTGTTAAGCCAAGCACCCGCACTCGTTTTTTGTGTGCAGGCTTCATGTCTTCCACACCTAGTATATCAATGTGAAACGCTTTTTCTTGCGCGTTATAGAAGATTGTTGACTTCACGTAAGTGTCACGATCTTTAAGCACAAAAGGTGAATCGATGACCATGTAGTAAATAGACTGTACCGTCGACACCTCGGATATCACTTCGCTGTACTTGCATTTGTGAAGCCAGTCTTTGCACGCCTCTACGTCCCGCAGGACCGCAAGTGCATCGAAGAGTTTGGCATCACTTAAGAGTGTTCCTCGTGTTGCTTTGAACCGGCTATTCGCAACGTCTGTTTGCACGACTTTAACTCCGCCTTTGGATTTGGCTAATTCCCAGACCGGCTCCTGATCTTCAACCGCCTGGACCGACCCTGCGACCAGGAACAAGGCGAGCACACCGAGCAGTACAACCACTAACTTATCCATCCAAAACCGGCCTTCCGGCGCGCTAACCCGCGCTGTTGTTTGCAATTTATTATTCATATCTAACACCACAACCAATAAGGAACCCGTGTATTTAGCGGGACTTTCGCAAGACCGACGTTCCAACAAGCCAAGCATTGATTCAGACAAATGCACAGCGCTTAAAAATGTAAACACCTCATCGACACGACGTCGAGACACTTAAGGGCATCTCTAACTACCCAGAGATTTGCAGCTTGAGATTCACGAGTAGTTAGAGAGGCCCTTTAACCAGTGCCTGAGTGTAACAAATACCCCATAATCACCTCGATATTCGACTTTCGACCTCAAATCACCGCCCCATTGCCTTGAAAACTCACCGCGATTGAACCTACGCTGAGGTCACAAAAGCCTCCTTATTGCGCATACTGCTGCCGCTCTTTTGGCGTCGAAGCCAGGAATCCCTTGAGAACTCGCCACGACCTGTGGAAACCCTTGTTGTCGCATCATATTTTTTTGGCCAAAAAACAGCCAGATTTCGAGCTTGATTTTGCCGCTTCCGGTGCGGAGAATCGTTCGTCCATTTACCCTTTCAAAGCACGGTTTCTCATGTGGTTTAAAAATCTTCGCGTCTATCGACTCACTCAAAAAATTGACCTGTCACCAAAGAACCTGAGTGAAAATCTGTCGAAAAATAAATTCAAACCTTGCTTGAAAATGGATTTTTCCCGCTTTGGCTGGGTCCCACCTTTGGGCAAACTCGGCCAAGAGCTGGTTCACCCGGTTGGGCAATACACTCTGATTAGCGCGCGCCGACAGGAAAAGATTCTGCCCGCCGCCGCAATTACCGAATTGCTTGAAGAGAAAGTAAGCGAATTCGAAGAACGCGAAGCACGCATGGTGTACCGCAAGGAAAAAACGCGCTTCAAAGAAGACATTTTGCACTCACTGTTGCCCAACGCGCTTACTCGCTCGTCGTACATCAACGCGTACTTCGACACGAAAAACGATCTACTCATTATAGACGTTTCAAGCCCTGGCAAAGCCGACGACTTCATGGACAGCTTGCGAGCAGCCCTCGGTGAGCTGCCTGTAGTACCTCTGTCGTGTCACGGCGATGCCGCCGACATCATGACGCGCTGGGTAAAAAACCGCGTCCCCAAAGGGTTTGAACTCGACGACGAGTGCGAACTTAAAAATCGCCAGGACGCCAAAAACGTCGTGCGCTGCAAGCAGCAAGATTTGACCGGTAAAGAAATCAAACAACATTTACTCGCCGGCAAGCGTGTAACCCAACTTGCGCTTACCTGGCGCAACGCCATTCGTTTTGTTCTTACAGAAGACTTTGCCATCAAGCGTTTGAAATTCGAAGACAGCGTTAATGAGCAGGTAGAAGCCGACGATGAGGCCGCTCGCTTTGATCAGGATTTTTCAGTAATGACCATCGAAGTCACCCAGCTGATAGACGACGTGCTCGCTGAATTTGGCGGCGAAGCTAAAACCTGATACTTACAAGTACCGCCTACCGAATGACGCGACGGTAGCCTATTACCCGAGCTGACCAGTAAGTATCGTCCAGACGGGAAATGGTCACGCCATTCCTGGTAGATGCGTGCATAAATTTGGCTGGTCCTACAATCACTCCAACGTGATTAAGCGTTTCTCCGGTTTTGAAAAACACCAAATCACCCGGGCGAGTTAACTCGGCCGCGACGGGCAGGCCTTGTTTCAGTTGTTCTCTAGTCGTTCGAGGAAGAGATATCCCCAAGGCCTGGTTCATGGCCTGCTGAGTGAGCGCAGAACAATCAATGCCGCGACGGGTGGTCCCGCCAAACTGGTAAGGCGTTCCTCGCCAATCGAGATAGTAGTCGTTCAATAAACTACTAACCGTAACCGGTCGAGCAGTCGTTGCAGCAGGCGGCACAGTTACATCCACAGAAGAAGGTGTACGACCTACCGTGCCTTGCGAGCTTGAACTGTTACGGCCTGAACTCTCCTCGTCCTCCCAGCGTGTAGCACCGCACGCGGCAAGAGTACCCAGCAGCACCCATAGCAGTGCGATACATACTGTTCGGATTACCTTCGAAGTAAGCAAATACCGCTCCACTGGCTAAAGACGTTTCGTCGTATCGAAAGCCTACTCTACACTATGAGAGAATGTGGCCACAGATAGGGCGATCGACTTAAAGGGCCCAATGAAAAGTGACTTCAGTCGAACAGGGTTCGGTCCTTTTCAACGTCCCGCGATCTTTACAACCCGCACTCGTTCAAACCCGACTTACCGATGAATTACTAAATGAGATATACAATCTCTCTCGTATCGTGGCACGAATTTCGGTAGGGTAGATCTATAGCGAACCCAAGAATTTTTAAAAGAAGACTAGCATC
>QIGP01000162.1 GCA_003228965.1 Gammaproteobacteria bacterium | reverse complement strand
CTGTCCCCAAGCTCCCATCACAAAGGCATCGTTAACCGAGATGCAGGCTACGGTATCAACGCCTTTCGCTTTGATGTCGGCAGCAGATTCAACAAAACCCGGCAAGTGAGTCATTGAACAACCCGGAGTAAATGCCCCTGGTACAGCAAACAGGACGACTTTCTTGCCGCTAAAAATTTCAGATGTGGATATGTCTGCCGGTCCCTCTTCCGTCATGTGTTTGAGAGCTACGGCCGGTATTTTGTCGCCTTTGTTAATCGCCATGGGTGCACTGCCTTTTGGATAATAGTTGAACGAGAAGTTTAGCAAACTATCAAGCACGCGTGATATAACCGTGACAATGAGTTCGCCCTCTCCTTCAGCACCCTTAGCGATCAAACAGCGGCGCTATTTTACGCCGCGCGTCGCAACCGCTGTGATTATCGCCAACATGATAGGCACCGGCGTGTTCACGTCGCTTGGCTTTCAGCTGGCGGGAATAACCTCAGGCTTTGCGTTACTCATGCTCTGGGGCCTCGGAGGCCTGACCGCGTTTTGCGGGGCCTTGTGCTACGCCGAACTCGGCGCGCGTTTACCGCGTTCGGGAGGCGAGTACAATTTCTTGTCCGAAGCCATTCACCCTTCCCTGGGATTTGTTTCTGGCTGGATTTCGGCCACCATCGGTTTCGCTGCCCCTACGGCGCTGGTAGCCATCACGTTCGGGCGATATCTCAACCTGGTTGCACCTCAAATACCGCCCACACTGTCGGCTTGCATCCTGGTTGTTGCTCTGGCGTTTTTGCACGCAAGTTCCAGGGAGCGCAGTGGCAAAACGCAATGGATTTTCACCATACTCAAACTAACTATGGTAGTTGGCGGCTGCGTTGCCGTGCTTGCCATGGCACCTGCACAATCGCTCACCACATTTACGCCATCAACTACAGACGTAGCCGTGCTGTTCAGCAGCCCTTTTGCGATATCGCTGATTTACGTGAGTTATGCGTACTCCGGCTGGAACGCCGCAACCTATTTTTCAGGGGAATTGGAACACCCACAGACTTCCCTACCGCGCATTCTGGCCATTGGTACCGCGGTAGTTACGCTAATTTATCTGTTGGTTAACTTCACTTTTCTAAAAATTGCGCCGCAAGAAGTGATGGTCGGCAAACTCGAGATCGTGTACGTCGCGGCAGAGTATGCCTTCGGCCAAAACGTGGCCCGTATTGCGAGCGCCCTGCTGTCGCTGCTGTTGATATCCACAGCCAGCGCCATGATTATGGCGGCACCGCGTGTTCTGCAAATGATTGGTGAAGACTTCAAAGCATTTTCGCCGTTGGCCAAGACAAGCGAAGACGGCGTTCCCTATATAGCAATTTACGTGCAGGCTGCGATCGCGCTTGTGCTTATTGTTACCGCGACGTTCGAGTCTATTTTAGTCTTCAGCGGTTTCATCCTGGCTCTAAATACCTTAGTTACCGTGCTCGCTTTATTTGTACTGCGGGTTACGCGCACCGATGAACCACGTCCTTTTTCGGCCTGGGGATACCCTGCTACGCCGTTGATCTTTCTGGGACTAACCGGCTGGACAATCTGCCATATCGCACTAAACCGTCCGCGTGAGGCTCTATGGGGAGCGGTTTTAATTGCCTTCGGATTCTTCGTATACTTCCTGCTCACACGAAAATCAGATTGATTTTGCACTGCACCAATTCATGCGTCTCTTAAGAGGCTGCATAAAAACTTTCACATCGTAATTGCGCAGCCGCGAAACGGGTGTGGCCGCCTTAATCCCGTCATTGCGCAGCCGCGAAGCAGGTGTGGCCGCCTTAATCCCGTCATTGCGCAGCCGCGAAGCAGGTGTGGCCGCCTTAATCCCGTCATTGCGAAGCCGCGAAGCGGGTGTGGCAATCTCCGTCAGATTACTGTGGATTCAATCAGTTAGGTCACAGTAGCGTTAAGAGATTGCCGCGCCCTTCGGGCTCGCAATGACGTAACTACTCATAACTGGCCACGACGTAAATACTCCGGGCTTGCAATGATGTAACCCCTTCGCGCTAGCAATGACCGTATGAAGGTTCCTACCCAGTCTCTAAAGCGACGCCAAATAGAATCGGCAGGGCGAATTAGTTTCATTTATAATTAGCTGCTCGGACCAACACCGGTCCGGCCTTCGAATCCGATGTCCAGGTGCACCCTTTGTGTGCGTTGGTCTGCGCCAAATACTTTGGCGCTGTGTATTCGCTACGTTTTAAGTTACCTGCAGGAGTAGCAGCGTGTCTCAAAAACCTCAACTACGCGTTCCCGGTGCGCCAGCGCGCCCCGGCGAAAAACCCGATTTCAGTTACCTGAAACTGTCGCAAGCGGGCAGCGTCGACAAACCAGCAGTCCATGCCCCTGTCAGCGACACCGAATATCTGTCCAAACAGCTTGTCCGCGTCCTGGACGACAACGGCGTGGCCCAGGGAAGCTGGAACCCGGGCCTGTCCGTAGAAAAGCTCAGGCACGGACTAAAACTCATGCTGGCTGTTCGCGCCTTCGATGACCGCATGCTCAAAGTTCATCGACAGGGCAAAATCTCTTTCTACATACAGTGCCGTGGTGAAGAAGCCATATCCATTGCGCAGGGCCTGGCCCTTCGCGAAGGCGACATGCTGTTCCCAAGCTACCGCAATCAAGGCCTGTATTTTGCGCGTGAACGACCTGTAGTTGATCTCATGTGCCAGTGCCTGTCCAACGCCCGCGACATGTGTCGTGGTCGCCAGCTACCGATCATGTATCACTGGAAAGAGAAAAACATATTCTCCATTTCAGGCAACCTGACCACGCAGGTGCCACAAGCCGTCGGCTGGGCCATGGCCTCTGCGATCAAAGGCGAAGACCACCTTGCGGTTACGTGGACCGGTGAAGGCAGCACCGCCGAGTCCGATTACCACAACGCCCTGACCTTCGCGAACGTCTATCAGGCGCCTTGCATAATTAACGTCGTCAACAACCAGTGGGCTATATCAACGTTTCAAGGCATCGCTGGTGGACAAGACAGTCCGTTTGCCGCCCGCGGGCCTGGCTACGGCATGCCGGGCATACGCGTAGATGGCAACGATTTCCTGGCAATTTACGCCGTGACCGAATGGGCCGCTGAACGCGCCCGTACCGGCGGTGGGCCAACACTCATTGAGCACGTGACCTACCGGGCTTCAGCCCACTCAACCAGCGACGACCCCACTCGTTACCGTGCCAAAGACGAACAGGATCATTTTCCACTTGGCGATCCGGTTGAGCGCTTGAAGAAACATTTGGTGGGTCTGGGCGTGTGGACGCAAGAAGAACACGACGAACTCATTACCAAACTCGATGCGAGCATGGTCGACAGCTGGCAAGAAGCGCTGTCGTACGGCACCACCGAAGAAGGCAGCAGTTTTGCAGTCGACTCTATGTTCGATGACGTCTACAAAGACATCCCCGATCATTTGGTTGCGCAGCGCGAAAAGCTCAAACGCCAACTACAGAATCAATAAGAAGGCATTCACTGATGGCAAAGATGAACATGGTCCAGGCCCTGAACTCGGCAATGGACGTGATGATGGAACGCGACCCCACCGTTATTGTTATGGGGCAGGACGTCGGCTATTTCGGCGGCGTGTTTAACTGCACGGCTGGCTTGCAGGAACGCTACGGCGAGAAACGCGTTTTTGACACGCCCATATCCGAAGCCGGCATCGTTGGAACGGCCATTGGCATGGGTGTTAACGGCTTGCGACCAGTCGCCGAAATTCAGTTTGCCGACTACATTTACCCGGCATTCGACCAAATTGTCAGCGAGCTCGCCCGGTTGCGTTATCGTAGCGCCGGCGATTTCACGTCTCCGGTTACTTTGCGCTCACCGTGCGGCGGTGGTATTCGCGGTGGTCAAACCCATTCGCAAAGCCCTGAAGGCATATTCACCCACATTTGCGGCATTAAAGTGGTCATGCCGTCTAATCCCTACGACGCCAAAGGCTTGCTCATCGCGAGCATTGAAGACGACGATCCCGTGGTCTTTTTTGAACCCAAACGTCTATACAACGGGCCGTTTTTCGGCAACCCGAAACAACCCGCCAGCACCTGGGCAAGCCACCCCAAAGGCGAGGTCGACGAAGGTTACTATTCGTTACCCATCGGCAAAGCCGATGTGGTTCGTTCGGGCTCCGACCTGACCATCATCACTTACGGCACCATGGTTCACGTGTGTGAAGCTGTGGTACGCGACAATGAACTCGATGCCGAAATTATCGATTTGCGCTCAATGCTGCCACTAGATATAGACACTCTTGTTAAATCGGTGGATAAAACCGGACGCTGCCTGATTGTGCACGAAGCCACACGCTTTAGCGGTTTCGGTGCGGAGCTGTCCGCTCAAATTCAGGAACGCTGCTTCTGGAATTTGTCGGCCCCCATTCAGCGCGTAACCGGCTGGGACACACCCTATCCACACGCCTTCGAGTGGGAGTACTTCCCGGGTCCGAGTCGCATCATAGCGGCCATTGAAAAAGTCATGAGGGAGTCCGCATGAGTGAGCACATATTCACGCTGCCCGATCTTGGTGAGGGTACCGTGGAAGCCGAAGTTTCCGCATGGCACGTTAAAGTGGGCGACTTCGTTAAAGAAGACGATCCGATAGCCGACATGCTTACCGATAAGGCCGCGGTAGAAGTACCGGCACCTGTTACCGGTACCATTACCAGACTGGGTGGCGAGCTTGGAGACATTATTGCAGTAGGTGCGCCGCTCGTTGTGTTTGAAACTGATACTAACGTAGCCGTCAGTGCCAGCCCTGTAGCAGCTGCCCCTGCGGCCAAACCGGCTGCGGCGCCACCAACACCACCAACACCGCTTGAAGCAACGACGGCAACAGTACCGGAACTACCCGCAGTAAATATTGGCGGCAGCCTGCCCTCGGCGACACCCGTAGCGGCTGGTATTCCAAAAAGCGTTACTACAGGCAGAGTACTGACATCACCTGTTATCCGGCGACTAGCGAGCGAACATCACATTGACCTTGCACTAATAGAAGGCAGTGGGCCGCGAGGACGTATCCAGCGAGCGGATTTTGAAGACCATCTTGCCAAACTCAAACGCGGCCCGGCTCCGGTCAGGCCCAGTAAGCGTGTCGGTGCAAAGGAAATTAAAGTAATCGGAATGCGGCGTATCATTGCGCAGCGCATGAGTAGCAGTAAGAGAGAAATTCCGCATTTTTCGTATGTCGAAGAAATCGATGTCACGGATCTTGAACATTTCAGGCAAGCACTAAACCAGCAATACGCACAGTACAACGTCAAGTTCTCGTACCTGCCATTGCTAGTCCAGTGCGTGGCCAAAGCACTGTCCAGCTTTCCTCAGTGCAACGCGTTATACGACAAAGAGCGCAATGTCATCGTTCAACACGAATCGGTGCACGCAGGCATTGCAACGCAAACACCTGACGGCCTTAAAGTCCCGGTTGTTCATCACGCCGAAGCCATGTCACTACCACAACTGGCACAGGCCATAGGTGCGGTGACGCTCGCAGCGCGCGACGGCTCGGCATCCAAAAGTCAACTCACTGGTTCAACGATTACGGTCACAAGCCTTGGCAAGCTTGGCGGCATTGCTTCTACCCCTGTGATCAATCAACCCGAAGTATCCATCATTGGCGTAAACCGCGCGGTTGACCGACCCATGGTCGTTGACGGCGGCATACACATTCGCCGCATGATGAACATTTCGGCTTCGTTCGACCACCGCTTTGTCGACGGCTACGACGCGGCTGAATTTATTCAGGCAATTAAAGAGTTGTTGGAAAATCCGGGCAATACGTTTGCAGGTGGTTAGCGCAACCTGAAACGCAAGCGTCACCCCGTCATTACCTGAAACGCAAGCGTCACCCCGTCATTGCCTGAAACGCAAGCGTCACCCCGTCATTACCTGAAACGCAAGCATCACCCCGTCATTGCCTGAAACGCAAGCGTCACCCCGTCATTGCGAACCCGCAAAGCGGGTGTGGCAATCTCCTTCCGGGTACCTAGTCGTCACTAATTCAAGATACCGTAACGTCACGAGATTGCCGCGCCCTTCAGGCTCGATGTGTGGACTCCTCCCCCCGAAAGGGGAGATAGTTTCAGTTACTGCACATCAACTGGAGTCCACACATGAACAAGCCTAGAGTA
>QIGP01000045.1 GCA_003228965.1 Gammaproteobacteria bacterium | reverse complement strand
CGCTCACGGTATGGAACCCATCGCCCCGTAAAATGCGTTTCATGGATCTTAAGTATTACACACACTTTGTACTAACTGAGTTCGAGGGCACCGGTTTTGGTGAGTTCTCGGGAGTCGTGCAATTTACCAAATCTTCGCAGCCACATTTCGGTACCGAAGACGCTCGCCGTATGTTGGCGCAAAATTTCGACGTGGACGTGAACGAACTGCATCTAATTCAGTTTTCACAGCTTCACTGATTCCTTCTTACTGAATCAACTGCGGAGTTTACATGCAGAGCCCTACACAGCAACGTATTGATCGCACTGACTTACAGCAGTTTCTCGCGCAGTCGCGCCAGCGCAATTACAAAGCCGCCGCGACCATTTTGGCGGCCGATGAAGAACCGACAACCATTCACTATCTGGTCAGTGGTTCTGTAGAAGTTGTCATTGAAACCGAAGAAGGCAAAGAACTTGTTCTGGCGTTTCTTAATGAAGGCCATTTCTTCGGCGAGATGGGGTTTTTCAATCAGAAAAATCAACGCTCGGCCTGGGTCAGAGCGCGCAAAGACAGTGTGGTTGCAGAGCTTGGCTATGCCGAATTCGGCGAATTTTCGAAAACCAATGCCTCGCTAATCTTTGAATTGGCGACACAGCTGTCAATTCGACTTGCACGCACGAACAATCGTGTTGGTAATCTGGCGTTTCTGGGTGTATCTGGCCGAGTGGCCAAAGTGCTCATGGAACTTGCCGAGGAACCTGATGCAGTGGATGTCGCAGGTGGCCGACGTGTGCAGTACACCCAGCCGCAGCTTGCACGAATTGTTGGATGCTCTCGCGAAATGATTTCTCGCGTGTTGAAGCTGTTGCAGTCGGAAGGGCTGATCTCGGCCGACCAAGGCATTATTGTCTGGGGCAATTTTGAAGCACGCGCTTCTCGCGAGCCTCAGTTGGCCATATAGCCAGGTAGACTAAATTCAATGTAGCATCATTTTTGTGCGATGCTGCTGTGCGGGAAAGTGATCTTGTATTCGATCATCTTGTGCTGCTGTTTGACGTACCAGTCTCGCCCCTGTGCATATTTTTTTACGTAAAAACGCGAAAATTCAATAACATATAGTATGTACAGTTAGTTGGGCCAGGAGACTCTGTAGTAATCCGCGTCGTTTGACAGGTGGCACCCTGAATTTCGATGCGAAAACGTTTATTCTTGCCAGCCGATTCGGGGCCGAGTCAGCCCGACTTCGCGACCCACGTTCAAATCATGTAAGAAAAGGACCGCCCACATGGCAGATTCCAGCGTAACAATTACTCATGACGGCACAGGCAAAAGCGTTCAGCTTCCAACACGGGAAGGAACCGCAGGCACACCCGTCATCGATATTGGTTCACTCAACAAGAGCTTTGGACACTTCACACTGGATCCTGGTTTTGTCGCCACGGCCAGTTGCGAAAGCAAGATTACTTACCTCGACGGTAGCGCCGGTCTTTTGCAGTACCGCGGTTACCCGATCGAGCAGCTAGCCGAGCAATGTGACTATCTTGAAGTGTGTTATTTGCTTCTGAACGGTGAGCTACCAAACGGCGACCAAAAGTCCGAGTTCGATCACATCATTCGTACTCACACCATGATTCACGAAAGTTTGCGTGGATTTTTCGACGGATTCCACTACGACGCTCACCCTATGGCGATGATGACTGGCGTTATTGGTTCGCTGTCCGCGTTCTATCACGACTCGCTGGACATTAACGATCCGGGTCAGCGCATGATTACGGCACAACGCATTATTGCCAAGCTGCCAACCATTGCCGCGGCCGCTTACAAACACTCTGTGGGCCAACCGTTCATGTATCCACGGAACGATTTGAGCTACACGGGTAACTTGCTGCACATGATGTACGCCGTGCCTGCCGCAGACTACGAGGTCGACCCAATCGCTGAGAAAGCACTCGACGTGCTCTTTACGCTTCACGCCGATCACGAGCAAAACGCATCCACGTCTACCGTCCGTTTAGCAGGTTCATCAGGCACTAACCCGTTTGGCGCCATTGCTGCGGGTACCGCTTGTTTGTGGGGTCCTGCACACGGTGGCGCTAACGAAGCTGTGCTTCGCATGTTGGATGAAATTGGTGACGTATCACGCATCGACAAATACATTGCCAAGGCCAAAGACAAGAACGACTCGTTCCGCTTGATGGGCTTTGGTCATCGTGTGTACAAGAATTTTGATCCACGTGCACGTATCATTAAGAAAATTGCTCACGAAGTGTTGGCAACGTACGGCAACGACCCGCGTATGGAGCTTGCCATGAAGCTTGAAGAAATTGCGCTGGTCGACGAATATTTTGTTGAGCGTAGTCTCTATCCGAACGTAGATTTCTATTCGGGCATCATTTATCGCGCTCTTGGTATTCCGCTTGAAATGCTGACCGTGATGTTTGCCATTGGACGTTCGGTTGGCTGGATATCGCATTGGCAGGAAATGGTCTCTGGAAAAATGCGTATTGGCCGTCCTCGCCAGCTGTACACCGGCGAAGTGCAGCGTGACGTTCCTGCAATCAAGAAACGCTAGCCAGCAGCCGCACAATTCCTGATGGCCTTTAACAAAGGTCATTACATCGCCTGCATTATGGCAAGTAATATCAAGGGATCCTGTCGGCCCGTTGCCCCAAAACTTTAGTGTAACGAGCCTCCTGCACGTCAAAACTGTGACCCCCTTCACAGTTTTAGGGGGTACGGCGTAACGTAATGTGAATTGACGCACGGTGTTATGACAGATTTTCCAACACACTGAGATTGTCATAATCAGTGATCAGGAGATCATTATGAGCGACGTAAGCCGCGCCATTTCAATTACGGACCGATTACTGGCCTGGGACATGCTCGATAGTGCTGCCAGCGTGCTGGAAACAAGCCTTGAGAGTAACCCGTACAATCCGGAGCTGTTGCGCCGATTAGGCAGGGTCCGTCTAGCTCAGGGACTACCGCAAGAAGCGATACCCTATCTGAAACTCGCTATTCAACACGATCAAATGAGGGAAGTATTGGGTGGCGATCCTCGCGTAAATGTTACGAAGCCTCACTAGTCCGTACGTCGCCACCGATCCTTACGAATAAAGGGTCGGTGGCGACTAGAATTTGGTCAGGTAATTACCCGGTAGCACGGCGTGTATTCACCGTGAAGTTTCATACGACCAGCGCCTGCAAAGGCGGCAAGAAGGTCGTCGAGCATCTGCATGATGCGTTTGTCTCCGCTAATCTCGAACGGGCCGTGCTGTTCAATCGCATTGATGCCTTGTTCTTTGACGTTCCCTGCAACAATTCCTGAAAATACACGACGCAGATTGGCGGCAAGTAAGTGGGTTTCCTGCTCCAGGGAAATATCAAGCTGAGCCATGTTTTCGTGAGTAGGCTCAAACGGCATTTGGAAATCCCGATCGATTTTTAGCATCCAGTTATAGTAGAACGCGTCGCTGTTCTGCCGGCGAAACTCTCGCACTTTCTCAAAACCCGCTTTCATTTCGATGGCAACTCGTGCCGGGTCGTCGATAATGATGGTGTACAACTGCTGGGCTTCAGGACCGAGAGTTTGGCTAATGAACTCGTCGAGGTTGCGGAAATAGTCCGCAGAGCTTTTAGGCCCGGTCCATATGAACGGAAAGGGCATGTCTCGATTGTCCGGGTGCAGCTTGATACCAAGCAGGTAGAGAATTTCCTCAGCCGTACCTGCGCCTCCCGGAAATGCCGTAACGCCGTGACCTGTGCGCACAAACGCTTCAAGCCGCTTTTCGATGTCGGGCATGATGACCAGGTTGTTCACAATGGGGTTCGGCGCTTCGGCCGCAATGATGCCCGGTTCCGTAATACCAATGTAACGGCCGCCTCTAATGCGCTGTTTGGCGTGACCTATGGTGGCGCCTTTCATTGGGCCTTTCATGGCGCCTGGTCCGCAACCTGTGACGACGTTAAGCCCTCTGAGGCCAAATTGGTAGCCCACGGCTTTGGTGTAGTCGTATTCCGTTCGGCTGATCGAGTGGCCGCCCCAGCACACAACAAGGTCAAGAGCCTTGGCAGGTATGAGCGTGCCTGCATGGCGAAGGATGTGGAACACCGCGTTGGTAATTTCTTCGGGGTTTTCCAGATCGAAACGATCGGATCTCAGGATTTCGTGGTCAACGAAGACAATATCCCGCAGTACTGCGAACAGGTTTTCCTGCATACCTTTGATCATTTCGCCATCGACGAACGCCGACACGGGAGCGCTGGTTAAGTTAATTTTAAGGCCACGCTCCTGTTGTTCCAGGCGGATATCAAAGTCGCGGTGCTTCTCCAGCATGGATTTGGCGTCGTCTTCTTCTGCGCCACTGTTGAGCACAGCCAGACAGCACTGGCGGAAAAGGCTGTACAACCTGTTGTCTGTACCATCGGTCAAGGCGCTGGTTTCGGATTGCGACAACAGCTCCAGGCTTCCAACTGGGGAAACTCGCGCGTTTATTCCGCTCATGGTGTGCTCCTTTTTCTTTTTGCCCGTTTTTTTATCTAACGGGGTCTTTGACTATTTGTTTATCGTTTCAGCCGGTCATGATACCAGCTTCACAACGGTCTCGATTACTTAGATTCTGGACGAAAACCGGTTGAATGCGTTAACCGTGTCGACTGGCAGCTGACGCTTGCCGCCGTACACGTTCGATTCGAGAAACTGCTGTTCGGCTTCGAGTTCGTCGTCTCCTAAATCTTTGTACCACGCTTTAGGGCGGCCATCGTCGCCGCCGTTCCAGCGGTATCCGCGTGCTTTGAGCAGGTCTTTGCTTTCGAACGGGCTGTTTGCTGCCCACAGGCGATAGCCTTTGCGCCTGGCTGTTTCCAGCAATTGCGTTAGTGCGGGTTTGTCTTCCACTGGATAGCTTAGAACGTGGATGCCGGCCAGGCAGTCGGTTACGGCGCGATGTCCGCTGTAAAAGAACCCCTGACGGTAGGCGAGATATTCAAGTTTTACACTTTCGTAACCGGCATCCCGCCAGTTCACCTGAGACACAGAGCAGGCCCAGGCCTTTGAGGTGAAGCACGAAAAACTGGATTCCACGAACTTGCGATCGAAGTTGGCGTTATGCGCAACAATTATGGAGGCCTCTTCGACAAATGCCTCTATTTCGGTCGGGTTAAATTTCTCGCCTTCAACCATTTCATCGGTGATGCCCGTGATACGCGTAATTTCATCGGGAATAGGCGTACCCGGATCGTTCAGCTGATCGTATTCGTCCCCGATGGTGTATAGCGTGCCGTCACTCGAGAACGTGAACTTCACCATGGCCAGTTCAATGATATGATTTGCTTCATGGTTGAAACCTGTAGTTTCAACGTCCAGATAAATACCGGTTTTTAAGCTGTCGCGATTTTCCGGCAACGGCGCATAGTAATCGGGCTTTTGATAGCGCTTAACGATACGGTAGTCGTCATTGGCCGCAAGCGCACGCGCAAGTTCGGCAGGATCGGCGTTGGTAAAGTCCGCCATGGCGGCCTCCAGCAGTTAATCGGTTGCACAGAATATCACGATGTTCCCATCAAGGAGGGTTCGCTTTGGACCAACTCAAACGCCTGGCACGTAACGCAAGCTCCCGAGCCTACAGCCCATATTCCGGCATTCGAGTCGGAGCCGCCGTGTACACCGAAGACGGCAAATGCTACACAGGCTGCAACATTGAGAACGCAAGCTACGGACTTACGCTGTGCGCCGAGCGCGTCGCAATTTCCAGTGCAGTGGCGGCGGGTGCCACACAGATTACGGCCATCGCCGTTGCGCTTAATCCAGAGGGCGAAGTGGTAGAGAAATTCACTCCCTGTGGTGCGTGCCTGCAGTTTCTAGCCGAGTTTGCCGATGCGCAAACAACCATTTTGGTCGAAGACGCGGAGTACGCGTTAGTCGACTTGTTCTCCAGTCCGTTCGTCGTGTCATGACGACTCAGTGCTTTCTGCAATTGGATTTCTGAATTGAGGTTTCTGGTTTGAACAGTCATCGCATGACAAAGACTACAGTGCTTGCGGCGGAGCGGTATCTGGGTCGCGTAGATCCTGTAATGCGTCGGGTGATTGCACAATATGGGCCTTGTCCATTTGGTGCTGGCCGGTCCGACTATTTCGATGCGCTTTGCTGGTCAATTGTGGGTCAACAACTTTCAACCAAGGCCG
>QIGP01000348.1 GCA_003228965.1 Gammaproteobacteria bacterium | reverse complement strand
CAAAGCCTGTTTGAAATTACCGGGCCCAACGAAACTCAAGGCGAGGAAATCACCGCACAGGATGTTCTCGATCGCGGAACCCGGCGACTCGACGCTGAACTTGCTGATCAACCTGAAATTCGAGCTCGACTGTTAACCTCGATCGGTGCTGTGTACGACAATTTGGGATTGGGCGACAAGGCCATTCAAACAACCAATAAAGCGATTGATATTCAACGTACACTTAAAGACTCACCGCAAATGCTGCGAAGCCTCGCAAGCCTCGCTCAAATGCATCGCACACGGGGAGATTTTGGTGCAACAAGAGTAGCTCTGAATGAAGCCACACGCATAGCCGAACAGCTAGATAATGCGGTCAGCGAAGAATTCGCGTGGGTGCTGTTTGAATACGGTGAACTTGGCCTGATCGAAGGAAAGTACAATATCGCGCTCGACTACTTTGAGCGTACGAAAGACATGTTGGTGCAAGTTCCACAGCACGATCCTGATTTCGATGTGAGCGTGTTGGCTTCTATGGGGCAGGCCTATCATGCCAAAGGCGACGAAGTAAACGCCGAAAAATTTATGCGTGCGTCCGTCTCCGAACTGGAAAGACTCGACCACGACCTACCCACTGAACGCGCGACAATCTTGCATAATTTAGGCACGTTGATGCACGAATTAGGTCGTTATTCCGAAGCTGAACAGCTTTACCTGACCACTTTAGAAATCGAACGGCGAGTACTCGGCGAAGAACATGAGGCTCTGGATATTGTAATGACCAATTTAGGTCGTTTGTATCGTGACATGGGTCAATTTGATTCTGCGCAGGTGTACCTGCAAATGGCCGTCGACCTTGTGCGGGACATTTACGGGGAACAGCACTTCTTCACGGCGTACAATTCCAAAAATCTGGCCGATTTGCTTCGTGATAAACAAGAATATGTAGCGGCCGACGAACTCTATCAGCAAGTCATTCGAACGTACCAACAAGTACTCGAACCAGATAATCCCCAAATGGCATCTTTACGCCTGGGTTACGCCGAATTACTGGTTATGACCGAGCAGTATGAAGACGCTATAGCCACGGCACGTGAAGGGTTACGAATCTGCGAGTTAAACCTCCCCGAAAACCACTGGTTGACCGCGACTATTAAAAGCACTTTGGCCGAAGCTTTAGTAGGTCTCGGTACTGCACACGAACCGGAAGCGCTTCTCAACGACGCCTGGACTGCCCTGCTACCTTCACGACCCGAACACGAAACGACGTTAAAGGTCGCCCTGCAATTGGCAGAGCTCTACCAAACCATGGAAAATGAAGAACGAAGTCAGTACTTTTCGGATCAAGCTGATAACTTGCGAAAACGGTAGTCTGGCCCGGCAGAAAGCCAATACGAATCTGTACGTTATTGGGCAACTATTGCCAACGACACTGCACGACCGTACCATTGTTGCTCAAACCAACTTTGAAAGTGAGAACCCGTGGCCGAAGAACCCGTAACCCAACTGCTGATGGACTGGCAACAAGGGGATAGTCAGGCTTTGGAAAAGCTCACTCCTGCCATTTACGAAGAGCTGAAACGACTCGCCCTCTGCGCGTTTCGTGGTGAACGCGCAGGCCACACGCTACAGCCAACTGCCCTGGTCAATGAGGCTTACGTGAAACTAATCGGTACCAAAGTCGACTGGCAAAACCGCGCTCACTTTTTTGCTTTGGCAGCGCGCATGATGCGCCGGATACTGGTAAACCACGCGAATGCGCGTCGAGCTGAAAAACGCGGTAGCGGTCAAACGGCCGACACATACATAGAGGAGCACCACAATACAGACCCGGAAGTTGACCAGGTGTTACTACTCACTTTGAACGATCAAATAGAAAAACTGGCAGCGCTGGATCAACGCTGTGCCGACGCTATAGAACTCCACTACTTTGCCGGGCTCACGCACAAAGAAATGAGTAGCGCTTTAAACGTATCCACGTCCACACTTGAGCGCGATTTGAAATTCGCCAAGGCCTGGATGCGCAAGAATCTGTCTGAAGCGCAGATCTAGGCCGTTTTACCGGTCCTGGATTGCTCGTGAGCTAAAACCAGACTCTCAAAATCAGTTGCGCACACCGGTTTGCTGAAAAAGTACCCCTGAATCTGATCACAGTGATGTTCACGCAGGTAGTCGACCTGCGCCTCAAGCTCTACACCTTCGGCTACAAACTTCAGGTCTAGCTTGTGCGCCATAGCTAAAATAGCGGCACAAATAGCGGCATCGTCATTGTCATGTTGTAAATCCCGAACAAGAGAACTATCTATTTTCAAGGCGTCAATGGGAAAGCGGTTTAAGTAGCTAAGTGACGAATAGCCAGTACCGAAATCGTCTATCGACAACCCAACACCGAGCTGTTCTATCTCAAATAACGTGTCGATTGTGGAATCTATATCGAGCATGAGCATGCTCTCGGTAATTTCAAGCTAAAGTTTTCGAGGATCGATATTCGCACTAGAAGGCACCCCTAAAGTTATCACTACTAATGCCGCTAACCTCTGCACTGAGTAATGAACATCGGATCGCTGTGCCTGACTGTCCGACTGTACGCACCACATGGAGAGCTAAGACTTGGATATCGCCACACTTGTAGGACTCATCGGAGCCATCGTTACAATCGGCGCTACCATCATGTTTGGCGGCTCCGCGTCAACGTTCTTTAATGTTCCGTCACTGGTCATCGTACTTATAGGCACTTTGCTGGTTACCATGATGAAATTCAGCCTGGGCCAGTTTTTAAGCGCAGCAAAAGTTGCCGTTCATGCTTTCACCAACAAAATCGCTGAGCCATCTGAACTCATCGAGAAATCTGTGGAACTTGCCAAAGCTGCACGCCAGTCTGGAATTCTTGCTCTCGAAGAAGCGGAAGTGCCTGATCCTTTCATGAAAAAAGGGATCGGCCTGCTTATTGACGGGCACGATGCCGACGTAGTCCGAAAAATGCTGACGGATGACACACGACTGACACTGCAGCGGCATGCCAATGGACAAGCCATATTCAAAGCGATCGGCGACGTAGGGCCCGCCATGGGTATGATCGGGACCTTAATCGGTCTGGTTCAAATGCTCTCGGCGATGGATGACCCGAAATCAATCGGACCTGCGATGGCGGTAGCGCTACTGACAACACTCTACGGAGCGATACTTGCCAACGTGATCGCGATTCCGATCGCCGACAAACTTAAATTGAGAAGTGCCTCCGAAAAAATGTGCAAATCGATGGTCATTGATGCTCTTATGGGTATTCAGGACGGTCAGAATCCACGAGTCATTGAAGGGCTTTTGCAAAATTACCTGCCAAGCACTAGCCGACCTAACGGCGAAGAAGAGGCCGCTTAGGTATGGACATGGAGGAACAGGAAGAGCACGAAGAAGGCACACCCGCCTGGGTTATGACCTTTGCAGACTTAATGAGCCTGTTGATGTGTTTCTTTGTCTTGCTTTTGTCGTTCTCGGAAATGGACGCCGAAAAATTCAAACAGCTATCAGGCTCGATGAAAGAAGCCTTTGGTGTACAGGCGAAGATGAAAGCCGACTTTATACCCAAAGGTACGAGTGTTGTGACCACCGAATTCAGTCCTGGCCGACCTGACACTACGGCACTGGATTCGATTCGACAGCACACTGTTGACACCACCAAGAATACGCTCGAATTTACCGATGGCGACGGTAAAAAGGACGCCGATCTTGACGCTGCACTAGAAAAACTAAAGAAAGAACTCAGCGAAGAGATCGAAGAAGAAAAACTCAGCGTCCGCCGCGAAGATGGCCGCATCATTATTCAAATTCACGAACAGGGCTCGTTTGCATCCGGATACGCCGACATCAAAGATGAGTTCCTGCCGACACTCGACAAAATCGCTATTCTCTGTGCAGGGATGGAAGGCATTGTTCAGGTGACCGGACACACCGACGATGTGCCTATGTCGAGTGTGCGCTTTCGCTCCAACTGGGAGCTGTCGTCGAGCCGCGCCGTCACGGTTGCTCATCGACTTCTGGCGAACAACCAGCTTGACCCTCGCCGTATCGTTATCACAGGCCTTGCCTGGACTCAACCATTAGTTTCGAACGACACGGCAGCGAATCGGACGCAAAATCGTCGTGTAGAAATAACTATTTTGCAAAGCATCGAGCACCAGTATCCCTCTTCGCCCGCACCAGAAAATGAAGCCAGCACACGGCGTGATAGCGCGCCGTCACCTGAGCAGAGTCCAACATGAAGATATCGCCCTGGAGGGTATCCCCTTGAATGATCAAAGCGGCGCCGAACGGCGCAGAGATTTTCGTGTGCAGGATCAAATCCTGCTCGACTATGAAATCGTTTCCGATACAGAGATGCGAGGCGCACTAAGTAACATTGTGCTGGTTGACTCCGCAGAGTTAAACGCGACGACTACTCTACGCCGACTAGAAACCGATTTACAGGATTCACTTGAAGCGTTGCAAAAAAATGATAAGGACCTGGCTCGTTGCCTTGACTTGATTAACAATAAAATCAATACGCTGGCAAGCTTGATACCATCTGTTCGAGACCTCGACCCGGCGCTTAAACAGCGTGAGGCTCGCGATTGTAGCCTAAGCGCTTCCGGAGTCGCATTTGCAAGCCGTGAAACCTTGCCGCATGGTACTAACCTGTGTTTGCGCATGGTTGTGTTACCAAACTACCACCACGTTATGGCCTATGGTGAAGTCATACGGGTTACCGACATGCAAGAACCCGCCGACGGATTTACACACGTTATCGGCGTTCGCTTTGTGCATATTCTTGACCGGTACAGGGAAATATTGGCTCGCCGTGCTTTACAGCGCGAAATCGAAGACTTACGTATTAGACGTCGCCAAGATGATGGTCAAGATGAAGACCAGTCCGCTGCAGGGTAAAACACGAGCGTGAAAATACACTCGCTGACATTCAGGCTTATGGTAGTACTGACGGTGCTAGTAAGTATTGGCCTTTCGGTATCAGTAAACGCGGGCAACACGGGAAATCAGTCGGTAGCATCCATTGGTGTATCCTTAAGAATTCCGTCATCCATTCGTGCGCGTCAAGTAAGTGCCTCTAAACGCGATACGCCACCTGTAGGCTCCAACCAAGAATACCTGTGCCTGGATATGAACAAGGCACAGAAAGTGTCACTGTATGTAATGACCTATAACGCAGACGGATCGCAAGCGATGCCGGTAAGTCACTGGTCGTCGGATGCTCAACAAACCGGATCTCATCGAGATCAACCAATAAACTGTGGCGTTAGTGTTCCACTTAAACTGCCGGCGACTGTTCAGTCGAACGATAGATTGATAACCCTGATTATCTCGCCGGAATAAGCCAGTCCGGGTTCAAAGGTTCCCTTAGGAATCTGTGTAAAAACCCTCCCATCGTCATTGTGAGCCCGAGAATACTACGTCATTGCGCTCGAAGTAGGATATCGAGCCCGAAGGGCGCGGCAATCTCTTAACATTACGGCGGAGTAACTAATTGAGTTCGCGACAACCTGACGGAGATTGCCACACCCGCTTCGCGGCTTCGCAATGACGGGGTTACGGTAGGTCATTGAGCCCGAAGGGCGCGGCAATCTCGTAACGTGGCACAACTGATTGAATCCATAGCACCCGGACGGAGATTGCCACACCCGCGGTCTGCCGGTTCAATGACAGGGAATTGTTTTTACACGGCCTCTTAATTCTCAAAGAGCTGGGCTAACGCTTGTCCCTGAGTTGAAATTGCAGCCGAAACGGGGACCACCGCACGTACTGCTTTGCGCTTTACGGCCTCCGCAATATTTTCAACGGGCCGGTGTCTCTGAGCTGGTGTGCTGTGAAGGCGGAGCAACAGCTTAATTTCGCTTGCGCTTAAACCAAGATCGTGAAGAGTTGCCGTGTCACCCGTACCGCGCTTAAGCATACGCATGGCCAAGTCGATACGCTGCGTATCAGACCCGTGTTTCTCTACCATTTGCTGGCGCGCATGAAGACTGGCACATTGCTCTTTCAAGCTAATAATTTGGTCGTGTGAGGCGATTTGTTCTTTCGCGCACTGTGTTATATGAGCGTGCAATTGCGTGAAAACACTCTTTTGCTCACGCATATGTGTAGCCTGCGTGAGCATGGATCTAAGCAATACCGCGAAACCTGCCAGGCTTAAAATCACGGCGGCGTATCCTGCGAACAAAGTAAATGAAAAAATACTGGTCATTAGACATACTCATCAATAAGCGGCGACGGCGAATCATCGCCGTCGCCAGCTGACGTAGGGGGTCGTTTTTTGGGCTTACGAGGCAATCGTTCCTGGTTCGCCGATTCCTTGTCGCGCCGTTTAACCGGAACAATCGGGCAGGTTGGTCGAATGTCGGAAATCTCGCTCATATTGAGTGCCTATGAAGTCCATTCCCCAAGCCGGGCTCGCAAGCGGATAACGGCCTTACTGTGAATTTGCGAAATCCGCGATTCGCTAACACCGAGAACCTCACCTATTTCTCGAAGATTTAGTTCTTCGTCGTAGTAAAGAGATAACACCAGACCCTCGCGCTCGGGAAGCTTTTCAATGGCTTCTGCCAACGCAGTGCGAAATTCAGCATTGGCAGCACTCTCTTGTGGACCAGGCTCAATTTCTCCGGAAGGCTGTGTATGACTGCCCTCCCCTTGAGTCTGCTCAAGAGAAAAGAGCCTGCACGTGGTCGCGTCCCGAAGAACTTTATGATACTCGTCAATGGTTAGATCAAGCTCTTCAGCCACTTCTATCTCTCGAGCGTTACGGCCGTGGCGCATTTCCACCGCTCTGACCGCCTCGGTAACCTTGCGTAGTTTTTGATAAACAGACCGCGGCGTCCAGTCGGACCGCCGAACTTCATCCAACATGGCACCACGAATGCGAATACCCGCAAACGTCTGGAAGTTAGCGCCTCTGGATGCGTCATATTTACGCGACGCTTCGAGCAGACCAATCATCCCGGCTTGAATAAGATCGTCAACGTCAACGTTACCAGCAAGGCGGCTGACCAGATGGTAGGCAATACGTTTGACCAATTCGGCATTCTGCAGGACCAGGTCGTCCTGGGAGACGTCCATGTTTTGTATGTAAGCTGAGTTCGCTACCATTGTGCCGCACTCCTTTGTGGAAGTGCCGCTACCAGACGCTCGGCAAAAAATTCGATGTTACCATTCGGTAGAGTCGACGCCGGCCATCGACTGACCGTGTGAGCAATGTCGTGGAACGCTTTGGCGGCCCGGCTAGTCGGATACTGATCGACCACAGCACATTGACGTTGAATCGATTTACGGATACTGGAGTCTTGTGGCACGTGACCAACGTAGGCAAGGTTTACATCGAGAAAACGCTCCGCGACGGCACTCAGTTTTGCAAACAGCTGCCGTCCGTCAACCGCGCCACGCGTTTTGTTTGACAATATATTAAATTTCTTTACGCCGTGATCGCGACTGAGTACTTTGATGAGTGCGTAGGCATCGGTGATAGACGCAGGTTCATCACACACAACGACGACAACTTCCTGCGCTGCCGCACTGAAGCGTATTACGCTGTCGACAATGCCTGCCGCTGTGTCAATCACCAGATCGTCTACCGGCGTGCTCATTTCGCTAAACGCCCATATTAACCCGCTGTTTTGAGCAGGCGTAGTATCGGAAAGTTGTTTAACGCCTGACGATGCAGGTACTACTTTAATACCGCCTGGTCCATCAAGAATAATGTCATCCAGCGTGCAAGAACCTTCCATTACGTGGGATAAGTTGCGCTCAGCCTGTAAGCCAAGGCACACGTCGATATTGGCAAGACTCAAGTCCGCGTCCATCAAAACAACGCGTCTATTTTGTGCCGCGAGCGCCATGGCCACATTGATTGAAACTACAGTTTTACCAACGCCGCCCTTACCACCTGTTATGGCAATCACTCGAACGGGTCGCTCGGCGACACTCTTTCTAAGACCCGCCGCTTGGTCCACTGGAAACTTATGCATAGGCATGAGTGCGTACCTCTCCGTAGTTTCTGGCCATAAATTCGTCACCAAGGAACTGACCGGACTCACGCATGAGTCGGGTGGCGTAGTTGACCATAGCTACGCTTCTGCCTGCGGCAATGTGAAGGTCTTCCGGTACGCGTTGGCCGTTAGCCAGGAACGCTATGGGAAGTTCATGTCGAATCACGGCAGAGAAAGCCGCGCCAAGACAGGCCGCTTCATCGATTTTTGTCAAAATGCAGCCGTTGAGAGGAACGCAGCTGAACTTGCGTATCACTTCGTCGAGAGTCTGCGAGTGACCATTCGTCGCAAGAGCGAGGTAGGTTTTGATTTTTGTACCGTCAGGATTAAAGGCTCTGAGATGTTGAGACAAGCCTTCGACCCGCTGGCTCACTCCGGCCGTATCGATCAGCACCAACTTCTTGTCAGCAAGACTGTGAAGCAGTGTGCCAAGTTCCGCCCTGTCGGTTACTCTGTGAATAGGGACATCCAAAATCTGGGCAAACGTTGCAAGCTGTTCCTGCGCGCCTATTCGAAAGCTGTCCGTGCTCACTAGCGCGACCTGTTCGCGACCGTGGCGCAAGGCAAATCGAGCAGCGAGTTTTGCAATACTTGTAGTTTTACCAACGCCAGTCGGGCCAATTACCGCGATAACGCCGCCCTGATCCAGCACGCTGTCATCCAAGAGAGGCAAGGACGAAGCCAGTGCCTGGGTGGCCTGTTCCAGACAATTACCGTCGTCTTCAGGCGCCGCTGTCTTCTCCGTAATTGCCCGCGCAATATCCGGGTCGATTCCCATCGCGGCATAGCGTCGAAGTACGTTTATCGTAAACGGGTCGCGTTTGATCTCGTCTTTCCAGGCCATGCTCGACAGCTGATCTTCAAGTAGCGTACGCATTCCGTTAATTTCTTCGCGTATCGCCCCAAGAGCTGATTCGCGCGACCATTTGGCGCCGTCCGTGGCGCTCGACAATGGTCCATCATCCAAAAAAATTTCGGCTTCTGGAGGCTCGAAATCGTATTGAAGCTCGTCGCCAAACAGCGTCGAGCCCGCTTCTAATTCATTGTGATCAAAGCTATTGCGTTCCAGGTTATCCTGGCTGAAGCGATCATCACCCACGAAGAGCTCAGTCTCCTGCTCCTGTACGCCGTTACTACCTGTCACGGCAGGAGACATCAAGGTTTCGTCATAGTCGACCGCTGCAACAACTTCAATTCCACCATCAACCCTTCGATTGGAAAGTATGACAGCGTCAGGTCCTTGTTCCTTACGTACACACTGCAATGCTTGGCGCATGTTGTTCGCTACAAACCGCTTAATTTTCATAAATCATCCTAGCCATTATCTTCTTGTTGTTAGGCGTCCTGTCCGTGAACTAACCTACCGTTGCTACCATTCGAATCGGTTTGTCGTCTGGCACTTCATTGAATGCCAACACGTTCAAATTCGGCAGCGAGTGCCTGGCCAGTCGTGCAAACCAGGATCGCAGTCTTGGTTCTACTAACAGTACTGGCGTTTCACCTGCGGCCTCCTGGCGTTTAGCTCCATCTTTCAAAGCGCTATGAACACGCTCTACCAGGTCCGGTTCAAATCCCGGTCCTCCGTAGCTACTGCCATCGGCGGACGGTGTTTGTAATGAATTTTGCAATAACTGTGCCAACTCCGGATCGAGCGTCAGTACAGGCAGTTCTTCTCGTAAGCCACTGATTTGTTGAACAATAG
The DNA here is from genome assembly GCA_003228965.1 of Gammaproteobacteria bacterium. Classification (GTDB taxonomy): domain Bacteria; phylum Pseudomonadota; class Gammaproteobacteria; order Steroidobacterales; family SZUA-146; genus SZUA-146. The sequence goes on along the minus strand of QIGP01000348.1, from coordinate 1,902 downwards.
ATCGTCCAAGAGCAATCCGAACCTGCCCGACCAAAGTGTCAGGATCCTGACTATGTGTAGCCGTGGCCGCCAAAGTTTCGACAATTTTGTGCATATTGCGAAGCGGAATTTTTTCGTTGAGCAACGACTGAAGTACTTTAAGTAAAACGCTCATAGGCAAACTCTTAGGTACAAGATCTTCGACCAGCTTCGGTGAGGTCTCCGCCACCCTATCCAACAGTTGCTGGGCTTCCTGATTGCCAAATAAATCCGAAGCGTGGTGCTGAATAAGTTTGCTCAAATGGGTAGCGACCACGGTGCTCGTATCGACTACGGTATAGCCGAGCGTCTGAGCGTGTTCACGGTGAGCAGGTTCTATCCACACAGCCTCCAAATCAAACGCTGGATCTTTGGTGGGAATGCCGGCCAGCTTGCCAAAAACCTGGCCTGGATTAATCGCCAGATCTCGATCGATATGCACTTCCGCTTCCGCCACCGGCACTCCCATAATCACCACGCGATAGGTGTTCGGGCTAAGTTCCAAATTGTCGCGTACGTGCACCGGTTGAACCAGAAAACCGATTTGTTGAGAAATCTTTTTACGCACGCCCTTAATGCGATTAAGTAGCTCGTTCCCACCATTTCGATCGACGAGAGGAATAAGGCGATATCCAACCTCAAGGCCAATCGCATCGACTTGCGGAATATCCTGCCATCCAAGCTCCGCGGGCTCACTGCTGGCTTGTTGTTCCGGCTGCTCTTCGACAGCTGGTGCAGAGTCTCTTTTATGGACAAGATAAGCTCCTCCTCCACAGAGAGCCGCCAAAGTTAAAAACGCGAAGTTGGGCATGCCAGGAATAAGGCCGAGTACCGTCAGAATTCCGCCCGTTATTGCTAACACCTGCGTATGGCCGAACAGTTGGCCCACCACCTGGTCGCCCAGGTTCTGCATGCTCGATACGCGCGTCACAATAATCGCGACGGAGGACGACAGCAGCAATGAAGGAATTTGTGCGACCAGACCGTCGCCAATGGTGAGCAAGGTGTAGTTGTGCATGGCCACGCTTAGCGTCAAGTCGTGCTGAGCCATACCGACCGCCACACCACCGATAATATTGATGAACAAAATCAGAATGCCGGCTACGGCATCACCTCGAACAAACTTGCTGGCGCCGTCCATCGAACCGTAGAAATCGGCTTCTTCCCGAATATCCTGGCGGCGCGTTTTAGCTTCTTCTTGAGTAATGACCCCAGCGTTTAAATCGGCGTCAATCGCCATTTGCTTACCGGGCATGGCATCCAGCGTAAATCGAGCCGTGACTTCCGAAATTCTGCCGGCACCTTTAGTAACAACGACAAAGTTGATAATCACGAGGATAGCGAATACCACAAGACCCACAGCGTAATTTCCGCCAACTACAAAGTCACCGAACGCTTCGATCACTTTGCCGGCTGCACCTGTACCAGTATGTCCTTCGAGAAGCACAACACGGGTTGAAGCTATGTTCAATGCAAGACGTAGCAAGGTCACAACGAGCAGAACGGTTGGAAAGACAGAAAGCTCCAATGGGCGGCCGACATACACAACAGCGAGTACGATGACCAGTGACAATGCGATATTGAAACTAAACAACGCGTCGAGAGCCAAGGGCGGAAGCGGTAAAATCATCATGGCGAGCAACATCATGAGCAATACCGGCGCTCCAAGGCCTCTGATACTTGCTTGTATGAGGCTAATGAAATCAGGCAGTTTATTCATGATTAAACCTTGTCATCGGGTTGTTCTTTGTAGTCCACGGTAGGCGCCTCAGGCTCCAGGCCACCTTCGCGACGGACATGTTTTAATTGATACACCCAGGTCAATATCTGAGCGACGGCGGCATACAATCGAGCCGGTATTTCCTGGTCGATATCGGTAGTAAG
>QIGP01000226.1 GCA_003228965.1 Gammaproteobacteria bacterium | reverse complement strand
CCATTCGCCCGTAGGACACGCCGAAGCCAGCGGGCTGATCGACGAAGAAATGGCCCTTGCACACGAGAGCCGTCACATTGTTTCAAATGTACTTGGCAGTACTGAAATGAGTATTGAAGTGGGCCCTGTGGTGAGGCTTGCGCGTTACGACACGCTACTGCTGGCAAGCGACGGGCTACTCGATAACCTGCGTATTCAAGAGATTGTGGACATCATCCGAAAAGGCAGGCTTGCGACGGCTGCAGAAAATTTGCGTAAGCGTATCTACGCACGTATGACCAATTCTGGCGTTGACCACCCCTGCAAACCCGACGACCTGAGTTTCATACTGTTTCGCCGTACTCAGTGACCCTGGTGGCACGATTGCGTTGCCACCTATTCTAGTGCATAAACGGACTAACTTCCGATGGTTCAAGGGCAGGCAGAGTTTGTACGTTATGTCCAATAGCCTGCTTTTAGACGCAGATCACAGACTCATGACTGCCGCGGGTCTAGTGTAGTTACATGAACAATCAAATCGCCTATTTCATAGTTGATACGCACCCTGAGAATCTGGCTACGCGTCGTATGCCGACCGCTTTCCCAAGCCTTCAGCACGCGGTTAACGCGTTAGGATTCTTGCGCCGACACCACCAGCATCCGGAATGTTTGTCGATTGCTCAAGGTACCGAACAGGCTGCACACTTGCGCACGCCTTCGTAGTTTTCCTGAGTTTGAAAAGCGGCTAGTCAACAGCCCCATCGCAATGACGTAACCTCTAACCCCGTCATTGCCGCGCACTTCGCACTCGCAATGACGTAACCTCTAACCCCGTCATTGCCGCGCACTTCGCACTCACAATGACGTAACCCCTAACTCCCGTCATTGCGAATCCGCGAAGCGGGTGTGGCAATCTCCGTCCGGTTGCTGCGGATTTAATCAGTTAAGCCACCGTAACGTTAGGCACTATATACGTGACTGTATTCATTGTGCGACGGCTTTTTGCACGCTCGGTTTCGCGTAAGCGTTCGGGTTTGGAGGTAACCTTGATAACCGCTTGAAACTCTAGGCTCAACCGGCGAAGATTGGAGCGTCTCTCGCTCATAATAATAGTGAATCAGCGTATGTCACTCTTTCTACCTCGTTATCTCCTCATTACGCTGTTTTTTTTGGGGGCACTAGCCGGCTGCGGCGATCGGGCAACGCTGTCTGAACTACCCCCGGTTCCGCAAGTTGACACTCAGCGTTATTTGCGCGTAATTCAGGAACAGATTGACGTAGCGATTGGTCAGGTCGAGAAATTTCCAGGCAAGGCTGCGACAAACGGTAATTTGGGTAAGCTGCTGTATACGTACGAGCAGTATGAGTCTGCGTCAATCATGTTTGATCGTGCGGGTTTACTTGAAACCAAAGAGTTTCGCTGGCCCTATTTGTCTGGCCGCGCCAAAGCTGAACTTGGACAAACAGATGCAGCGGAGCAATCGTTATTGCGTGCGCTAGAGCGGCGTCCGGACTACGGTCCGATCAACGTACAACTCGCTGAGCTGTACCTGAAGGCGAGCCGTGACGAGGAAGCGCGAACGGCGGTTGAGCGTGCGCTCATATCAGATCCTGATCGGCCGGAAGCCCATTTCATTCTAGCCAAACTAGCAGCCCGTAACGGTGAGGCGGAACAGACAATCAAACATCTGGAGCGGGTCGAGCAGTTGTCCGGAAATTTCGGTGCGCTTCACTATCTGTATTCTCAAGCCTACCGCCAGCTCGGCGACCACGAAGAAGCCGATGTGCACCTGGCCAGCTACGAGCAATTCAAGGACGTTACGGCCAACGTGGTTGATCTGGTGATGGGCAATGTTCTCGAAATGAACATTAGCGTGAATCAGTTGGTGACCCGTGCAAAACGCCTGGTGGTAGGTGGTAACAATGCGGCTGCACTTAAGTTGCTCGAACAAGCGGTAGAGAACGATCCTGACAGTCTGGCTGCGCATGTCACGCTAATTGGCGTGTATTCATCCAACCAACGCTTCGCCGAAGCCGATCAACACATTGCCGCAGCTACTGCCATCGATCCAGATCACTCCAAATTACATTACGCCATTGGCGTAGCAAGAATGATTGAACAAAGGATCACCGAAGCCACCCGGGCATTTGAGCGCTCGTTAAGCATCGATCCTCGTAACGCCGATACAAACGTGCAGCTTGGCATGTTGCTTGAACAGCAACAGCGTGAAGGTGAAGCTATATCCAAATATGAGATGGCGCTGTCCCAGGCACCCGTAAACCGTGTGGCTCACTGGCGCCTGGGCCGCTTGTTATTGAACCGCGGCGATGCGTCTGGTTCTTTGAAACATCTGGAGAGCATCCGTGAGCAAGTGGACCCTGCAACGCCTGAAATTTTGCTTGATTTGGCAAGAGCCTATGCAGCTGAGACTCGTGTGGACGAGGCCATTGCTACTCTTGAACAGTCTATGGAGTTAGCTCAACGCTTCGACAACGTTCCTGCCACGAACAAGGCCAGGGGGCTAATTAAGACTTATCGACAGCAACAGGAAAGGAGCAATGCACCTTGAAAAAATCCAGCTATGGTCTGATGGTTTTGGCGCTCGGCGTATTCGCCTGCAGTGAAAATACTGAAAAGGATCAAAGCGTACCCACTCCCGAGACTGCTCGTGTTGATGTCAGCAGTGCCGCCGCCGACCCATCTAACGGTGATTCACTGAGCTTGGGGCCAGAGGCTTTATTCGAAGACGTTGCAGGCTCTGCCAATCTGAACTTTGAACACTTTGTCGGGGCTACCGGTGAGTATTTGATGACCGAGATCATGGGATCGGGAGTGGCGTTGTTTGACTACGATAATGACGGTGACCTTGACGTTTACCTCATTCAGGCCGCTATGGCGGATTCTGCACGTAGCGTTCAGGAGTCAATTTTCCCTGTTCCGGAAGGCCCGTTGACCAATCGCATGTATCGTAATGAATTGATTCCCCAAGGATCCCTGACGTTCACCGACGTGAGCGAAATATCGGGCCTGGCTCACTCAGGGTACGGCATGGGAGCCGCAGTGGGTGACGTGGACAACGACGGTGACTCTGATTTGTACCTCACCAATTTCGGCCCCAACGTGTTCTATCTAAACAATGGAGACGGCACCTTCTCTGATGTGACCCAGGCCAGCGGTATTTCTGCGCCAGGCTGGACGACGAGTGCAGCGTTTGCAGACTACGACCGGGATGGCGACCTCGATTTGTTCTCCGTGGACTACGTCGAGTTTGACGTGGTACGCAATACACAGTGCTTCAGTACGGGCGGGCGCCGTGACTACTGCGGTCCGCAGGTGTATCCGCCGATGGTAGACCAGCTCTATCGCAACGACGGCAGCGGTGTCTTTAGCAATGTGAGCCGCGAGGTAGGAATTGGCGATTCCGCAGGGCCAGGCCTTGGCGTGGTATGGGCTGATTTTAACGGTGACGACTGGCTGGATGTCTTTGTAGCCAACGACGGCGCGGCCAACCGTCTTTGGCTCAACGATAATGGTCAGCGTTTTGAAGAAGCAGGCTTACGCTCGGGAACGGCCTACAACGCGATGGGCGGGGCCGAAGCGAGCATGGGCGTCACAGTGGGTGACTACGACAACGACGGCGATGTCGACCTGTTTATGACGCATCTGATTAAAGAAACCAATACGCTCTACGTCAATAATGGCAAGGCACAATTTTTTGACGGTACCGACAGGGCGGGTCTCGGCGCGAGCAGTCTACCGAGCACCGGGTTTGGTTCGCGCTTCTTTGACATGAATAATGACGGCTGGCTCGATTTGTTTGTGGCTAACGGTAACGTCAAGCTTGAGGAAAAACGCGTGGCTGTGTCTGATTACCCTCTGGAACAACCCAATCAACTGTACCTGAACAAAGACGGTCGGTTTGTTGACGTGTCGGCGCAGGCGGGTAAGGAGATTAATGCCCTGGAAGTGAGTCGCAGTGCGGCGTTTGGCGACCTGGACAACGATGGCGGCATGGACATTCTCTTGACCAACAATAACGGTCCGGCCCGCCTTTTGCGTAACATAGTGCCAGACCGGGGCGACTGGGTGGATGTGGTGCTGCAAGGCACTGAATCGAGTCGCGATGCAACCGGTGCGCGAGTAGTCTTGTTGCGTTCTGGTAAGGCGCCTACCTGGCGGCACGTAAGTAGTGACGGTAGTTACCTGAGTGCACACGATAAACGTGTGCGTTTTGGCCTGGGTGGCAATCACAGCGAAAAAAACCAACCTGTTACGTTCAATATTGGTGTTATCTGGCCGCGCGGCATGCGAGAGTTATTCACCGTCACGGCACCCGACGACTCGAAGCAGCTTAAGCTGGTAGAGGGCCAGGGGCAGGAGTGGTCCGAGTAGCACGGTTGGTACAGGCAATATTTCAAGCAAAAAAAACCCCGCCAGAGGCGGGGTTTTCATAGTACTTGGAACGTGTAGCTTAGCTACGACGCCTCATAGCGATCAGACCAATCAGTCCACTCATCATGAGCCAGACTGCTGCAGGCACTGGTATTGGTGCTGCAAAGGTAACTTCACCAACGCCGTTGGCGTCAGCTTCCCACGCACCATTTGGCTGACCAAAGATGGTTGGAACATCTGTGAACGAGGTCACAACTAAAAAGTAGCTGGTACCAGCGGTCAGAGTTAAGTCCAGGATTTGTGATGTGTTCTGTCCACCAGGACCGTCATCATCAAAAGCAATTTGATCTATGCCGTCATTGGCAGGATCGAATGCGCTTTCAAAAACGCGAATATAACCGTCGAGATTTTCGTCAGCAGGAACATCGCCTGGGTAGAAAGTATCGATGGTGTACAGGCCAGTGGTATCAACAGTGAACTCTACAACGTCATAGTTACAGGAAAGAGGAACAGTTGAACCGCAACCACCCCAAGTAGGGTCTGATAAATCAAGGCTGCCACTGGTTGTAGCGGCACCAGCTGTTGCTGTCAGAGCGAGTGTGCACGCGAGTGCCATTAAACTTAAAATTTTCTTCATGTTTTGGTCTCCCTAAGTATTGACCGTCTTTATCGATAATTGTTATTGGTTTGAGTGAAAAGATGCTCCCCGTTTCACATAACCAGACATGCGAGTATATTACTGTTTGTCGACGAAGTTCCACTTCGTAAGCTTATGTAAACTAAAGATGTTTGATGCTGCATCGCATTAAAACAGCGGTTTATACGTAGAAACCCACTTGGTTGTCTTGTACTCACCAGGTCCTTACGCTGATTCTGATGTTACTTACACCCAGTCTAAACCAACGCTTTTGCGCTATATATATTCAAATAAGGCATCTGTCACAGGTTTCGAAAGTGAGCGTGTGTAACTCGCATGATTGTCTTCGTGACCGTACCGCAAGTTGTTGGAAAAAATAAATAGACTGAAAAAAATGAGGGTAATGACCACCGGACGTCGCCGTTTCGAATAGGGGTGAATCGGATTCTTCAGTGTCCGCTTCCCATCTAATTCGTACAGGGAGATAAGGATATGAAAACTTTCAAGAATAATATTGCACTGCTTATGGTGTGCGTGATGGCTACTCAGCCGTTACTGGCTGCAGTGCCAGCCGGGTCAATTTTAACTTCGCAATCATCAGTTGATCAGTCATCGATCGACGCTTCGGAAACAGAATCTATCAATCGGTCGTTGCCAGAAGGCGTAGAGCTGACCGGTGAATACAACGACCGTACCGCAGAAATGCGTGCTGAAATGCTTAAAGATCACAAGCCGGGCACGGCGGAAGACGGTACGCCTATGGCCACATCGGCGATAGCATCGCTGCCCATCGTGGATACCAAGCTCGCGGAACGGGCGTCTAGCGCACGGGCTGAGGAACAACTCCGGGTCCTGATTCACCTGAACTACTTGCCCCACGGCGAAGTACTACAAAGTACGATGCAGCGTTTTGAAGTCGAGGTAAATGCGGTTGAGGAAAGCCGCCTGGCATTCCTGAAAGAAGAAGAGCTGGCGCGTAGCCGCGATACTGAAAAGGACAGCGAAGACTACGCCAACATGTTTAGTATGTCCGACGAGAAGCAAGAAGAGCTGAGTGTGCTTAAAGAACGCAACGAAGCGCTTTCTTTGCAAATCAAGCAAGCCGTAACGAACGAGCTTCGCGGCCTGATTGACCAGTCACAGCAGCCTGTCAAAGACGAGGTC
>QIGP01000058.1 GCA_003228965.1 Gammaproteobacteria bacterium | reverse complement strand
CGGACCGACCTGCTCTGGAGACGCCAACCCGGACAGGCACATCCTTCCTCGGACCATCCTGCTCTGCATCCTGCTCTGGACAGGCACTACCTTCTGCTCTGCTCTGGACAGGCACAACCTTCCTCCTTCGTGGACAGGCACAACCTTCAGTCGTGGACACACACGCTCCAGACACGCTCCAGACAGGCACAGCCAAAACTGAAGGTTTTGCTAATGAAATTAGTTTAGAAATGGAAGAATTATATGAATAATCAACTTGAGAACACATATTCAAAGCATTGAAATTATTAATTTAATAGAGTTCGAATTAACACGAACTAACTTATACGAAGTTACACGTCACCCCTAACCACATAGACACCTGGACAGGCACAGTCCAACGCAGGACAGGCACACGTGTAAAGCAGGCACAACCAAGAATGAAGATATTAATCGTAAAGTTGTTGTCTGAAATGTCAGAATTAAACTAACAATTCACTTGAGAATTTAAGCATAAGTCATTGATATATTAGTTTTTATAAACCCAACAACAACACGAACTAACCCGCTCGATCAACTCTCGCCCGCCTCGTGGAATAATCACATCCACGGCACCGGCCAGACCGCTCAGCAACAGACCCACAGCCGCCCGATCCGATGTGGGCACCATTTGAACAGCGCCTTTCGGCAATTCTGCTTCCTCGAACGCCTTGGTAAGGACAGTAAACAATGCCTGGCTTGATGCAAAACACTCGGAACCACCTCTTAAAATGGCCGCGTTTCCCGATTTCACACACAGACTTTTAAATTGCCTCAACCCGTTAGCCGCCACTCGCAAAGCACGGTCCTTAACTTTAGTCGAGGTCTGGCCAAGCTCTACGGCCTCCGCTCGCGACTGACGGCCAAGGGTGCGCATGGTGTGTTCAAGTTGCCCCGGTTGCATCTATCTCGCGCCAAAGTAATTAACGATAAGTCAGTCCAATTTAGCCGACGCTAGCACAAGATCATCCCTGTGTATCAGCTCATCAGGCCCATTAAACCCAAGCGCAGCTGACAGGCCTCTACTTCTGAGACCGGTAATACGCCGAGCTTCATTGGCCGTGCAAGCACTAAGGCCACGAGCAATCTCCTGCCCCGAGCGATCAGAAATACTGACTGCGTCACCTCGCGCAAAATCGCCTACAATATCAACCACGCCCACGGGCAATAGACTGCCGCCGTCGAGCACAGCTTTAGTCGGGTGGTCATCGACTCCAGACGCCAGCACCATGTCACAGCCACTCTCAACTGCAATTCGTGCCGCATCAATTTTGGTTACCATGCCGCCGCTGCCAAACTGGCCTGGTTCACCAGCCATGTTGACAATATCCGGAGTAATGACGTCGATGCGGCGCAGTAAGTTCGAATCTGGATTGGCGCGAGGGTCCTGTTCGTACAACCCTTTCACATCAGACAACAACACCAAACAATCTGCGCCACTCGTGCGGCCAGTCGATCGTTGTCACCAAAACGAATCTCGCTCGTGGCGACTGTATCGTTTTCGTTAATGAAGGCCAGCGCATTCATGTCCAGAATGGCTTCGAGAGCCTTGCGGGAGTTTAAATAACGCGTGCGCTGCTCAATATCGTCAAGCGTCAGCAACACCTGTGCGGCTGTAACGCCAAACTTGGCAAGCGCTGTTTCAAATTCTCGTGCCAGTCGAATTTGACCTATGGCCGCGCTCGCCTGATTTTGCGCAAGCGTTTGCACCACCCTGGAAGAACCCGTCGACAAGCAGCCTAGCGCAATAGCCCCTGAAGACACGACGATGACGCGCACGCCGTTCGAACGCAATGCCATTAAATCGGTAATAAAGGAGTCAAACCACTGGTGCCGAAAATGTCCACGCTCCACATCTACCCACAGTGAAGAGCCAATTTTTACCACCAGGGTGTTGGCCGCGTGAATGGCTAGAGAAGCCGACGAAGCCGCGCCTTGGGAAGTCACAATCGAAACTCTAAATATCGACGCCGGCGTGACGTAACCCTGCCTCAATCGCGCGTCGTGTTTCGTCGCTTACACGAACAATCGGCAAACGCGACTCTTCGTCGCACAAACCCAACAGCGAGGCGGCATACTTTGCGCCCGCAGGACTCGGCTCGGCAAACAAGGCCAAATGAAGAGGCACCAATTTATCGTGAATTTCCCGAGCCAGGCTGTAGTCGCCTTGAGCACACGCATTTTGCATTTGTGCACACAATCCAGGCACCAGATTGCCGGTCACCGAAATGCATCCGTGGCCACCCACTGCGTTGTAAGCAACGGCCGTAATGTCGTCGCCTGACAGGTAAGCAAAATCGTCACCAATCAACGTACGTTCTTCGGAAATGCGTCCGAGGTTTCTGGTCGCATCTTTAACGCCGATAACACGCTCAAGCCTGCATAAACGGGCCATGGTGTGCGCGGATATATCAACAACCGCACGAGGCGGAATGTTATAAACAACCAGCGGGATGTTCGTTTCGTCGTGTAACCAACGAAAGTGCTGGTAGATGCCTTCTTGCGATGGCCGGTTGTAGTAACCCACAACCACCAGAGCACCGTCGGCTCCGGCCTTTTGCGCACAGCGAGCGTATTCAATGGATTCCACTGGATTGTTGGATCCGGCGCCAGCAAGCACTTTGACTCGCCCTGCCGCTTGCTCGACCACAACCTCTATAACAAGTTTGTGCTCAGCCTCGCTCAACGTTGGAGACTCACCTGTAGTACCGACCGGTACAAGGCCGTTGGTGCCTTGGTCAATTTGAAAATCAACCATTCGGCGAAGTGCGTCTACATCAATTTGACCTTTCTTAAACGGTGTGATCAGTGCAACTAAGGATCCGCTGAACATGAGTGCTCTCTATGCTTGTGTGCGCTTGGATTCCGCGCGCCGAGGCCTGCCTTGTCGCGTGGACGTGGAAGCAAGACCCCTCGACAGGCCCGAATACCGGCAGCCCGATCAAGGCTTGAAAAAGTGGCGGAGAGTGAGGGATTCGAACCCTCGATACGGGGTTACCGCATACATGAATTCCAATCATGCGCCTTCGACCACTCGGCCAACTCTCCACAGTAAAACTCTTTAACAACCGTGCTCGAAGCCGGGCAGGTTACCGCAGGCGCCGCTTTGGCGCAACGCGGCAGCGCCCTCTTTTGAGGTCTTCAATCTGACGGGCGCAACACGCACTCTCGCAAAATCCCCTGAAGGCGTTGCCAGACCGCACTCAAAACCGCCGCCGTGTAGAGGCGAAGCGATTTGGAAGACCGTGTCCGAGGCGGCGCTACCTACTTGGGCAGCACTTCCACCACCTTCTCTCGACGAATACGCCAACTTTCGAACTCGCGAGTCATCTCCAACAACTTGACAACCGAGGCATCGGCACCGTCAGAACTGCGGAAACGTTGAATCATGCGAACCAGCTTGCGCCCTCCAGGTAAGTCTTCGATCGTAACGTCCCGAATCGAGATTGAGGCCGGGCCTGTATCCACCACCAGTTGCTGCCGGCGTCGCATCCATTCGTCCCGACTAATGGAATCGTCGGCACTCGCAAAATCGGTTGCGTAATAGCTTAAGTAACTTGGCGCGTCGCCTGCGCTCCAACTGGCCGCCCAAGCGTCGACAGTGTCCTCGACGCTTTCACTCCTAAAAAGAGGCCCTACGCTCACGGGCACGCCAGGGCTCGGCGGAGCGCGCTCGGCATTGCTTTGCAAAACCGCCACTTCCTCGGGCGTTGCCTCAATGTTAATATTAGGTGGTCCCACGCTACACGGATTCGAACGAGATCTACGCTCATTTGATATCTGCGGTATCCGTTTTTGGCGGGCCTGCGGAGGCGCACTCAGGCCATCGGGAACAACCAGTTCCCCACCTTCTGTGCTTGCCACATACGGAAGCGGTCGATCGCAAGCGTCTCCACTGCCACAGCCTGCCAGCAAAAGTGTGCTGAAAAAGCCTACTACAGCGAGTTTGCTACGCATAAGTATTCCCCAAACGGTTATCAAAGTGGTCTGCCTTCCTGTCACACAGGGCTCAAAAGACGGTTTTCGGCCTGTTGTCACCAATATCGCGGCCTTCGTCCTTCATTAATCGACGCATGATAGCGTATTTCGTTCATTTTCACCGCGAAAAATACGTCTGCACCACCTCCGCGCGAGACGCATTTGCACACTGTCAAAGTCACGGTAAACTCACCCACATCCACAGCCTAGGTGTACGCCATGTCCCATTACGTTTTGATCTCTGCCGTGGGTGCCGACCGCACTGGCCTCGTACACGAACTCACCGAAGCGGTGCTCAACTGCGGCGGCAATATTGTAGAAAGTCGCATGGCCACTCTGGGCACGGAGTTTGCCACGCTCATGTTGGTTTCCGGCAACTGGCACACCCTCGCCAAACTTGAGTCTGAGCTCGGCACGCTTAACCGTCAGTCCAATTTGTCGATAGAGTTTCGTCGCACCGAAACCATGCCAGTAAAAGAGAACCTGATGCCCTATTCAGTTGACCTGGTGTCGCTGGATGAAACCGGCATTGTCCACGCGGTATCCGGCTTCTTTGGCTCCCGCGAAATCCCTATCGCCGAAATGGCTACGCACTGCCGCGCCGCGCCCCACACAGGAGCAAGCCTGTTTGAAATGCAAATGATCGTGAACATTCCGAACAAGCTGCATATTGCAAGACTGCGCGACGAATTTGCGGAATTTTGTGACGACCTGAACGTCGATGCAATTTTGGAGCCGGTTAAAAGCTAATTGGCTAACCCGGCAAGCCGAATTTAACAACGCTCACATCAACCAAACCACAAGGAAATACCGTGTCACGACCCGTCATTGGAAAAAAAGTGAAAAACTTCAAAGCCGCCGCCACTTCGGACACAACGGTCGAACTGAGCAAACTAAAAGATAAGAAAGTCGTGCTCTATTTCTACCCGAAAGACAGCACGCCTGGCTGCACAACTGAAGGCCTCGACTTTCAAGCTAACTCGCTGAAGTTTAAACGCCGCAACACAGTGGTCCTTGGCGTTTCACGCGACAGCCTCAAAAGTCACGAAAACTTCAGAGCCAAACAAGGCTTCAAGTTCAACCTGCTGTCCGATCCTGATGAAGCACTGTGCAACCAGTTCGACGTCATTCAGGAAAAAAACATGTACGGTCGCAAAGTGCTAGGCATAGAGCGCAGCACTTTTCTCATTGACGAAAAAGGCATTCTGAAAAAGGAATGGCGTAAAGTCAAAGTAAAAGGCCATGTAGACGAAGTACTGGAAGCAGTAAAAGAATTGGGATGACTACACGTCGAATTTTCGTGCTCGACACCAACGTTTTAATGCACGACCCTGCCGCCATTTTTCGCTTTGACGAACACGACATTCACCTTCCCATGATCGTGCTTGAAGAACTCGACCGTCGAAAGAACGGCATGTCTGAACCTGCGCGTAACGCGCGCCAGGCCAGCCGCTTCATTGACGAATTGATTCAAACTAACGACGGCGAACCCATCGACGACGGCCTGCAACTTCCGGGCGAATTCAATCGCAACGAAACCGCAGTCCGCACCGGACGCCTGTTCTTTGAGACAACAGCCAGCGCCAACCGTGAACCGCCTGCGTCGCTACCAGGAGACTTGCCCGACAACAGCATACTCGCGACCACGCTGAGTCTGCAAAACGCGCATCCCGGCGCCGATGTCACACTGGTGTCGAAAGACATCAACTTACGCATCAAAGCGCGCATCATTGGCATTGCCGCCGAGAACTACTACAACGACAAAACGCTCAGCGATGTGGACCTGCTTTTCAGCGGCGTAAGTACGCTCCCCGACGACTTTTGGAACAACCACAGCAAAGACCTGGATTCACGAATTGAGGAAGACCGGACTTTTTATAAAGTCAGCGGCCCGCTAACCGCCTCCTGGACTCCGGGGCAGTTCATTCACATGAAGGACGGCAGTGAATTCGATGCCAGCGTGCGAGAGGTAAGTGACAGCGACGCCACCATCGAACTCGTACAAAATTACCGCACAGAACATCAGTCGGTCTGGGGCATCACGGCGCGCAATCGCGAACAAAACTACGTGCTGAACATGCTGCTCGACGACAACCTAGCCTGCATTATTCATGAGTTGATGGAATTTATCGCCGCTGTGGTGTGGGCAGTTGTGCTGATCGCCCGCCGGGACATAGCCGTAGC
>QIGP01000379.1 GCA_003228965.1 Gammaproteobacteria bacterium | reverse complement strand
ATTTCGTCTTCATCCGTCGTGTTCCAGCCGAGTGGCGCAGGGCGGGACGTTTTGTTGCGCACGGCTTTTCGTGCCTTTGCTCTTGGAGTCATCAACTTTGCCCGGTAGCTCTAAAAAGGAGTGCCTACTATACGGAAGATCGGTTCCCGCGGCGCTGTTGCATGCAAGCCGCTCTTATTCTCGCCGAAGCTTGCTGACCAGCGTCACCGACGGCATTGGCAACGCCTGGACGAACCCGATCGGAGCAGCGTTCGAACCAGCCAGCGTGATGAGACGTGCAAGTCCTCTGACCGGCGCTGACTTCGGGCCACTGAAACGGCAGACAAAGGTGTCCGGAGCGGCTTTTCACATGTCGGAATCCTCGGAAAGAATTGCGTATCCCATGGCTTCGTAGCCTTTCAGACGGCGCTCATATATCTTGCGTAATATGGGAACTTCTTGATCTACGTAATCGTACACTCTCACTTCATGTTTTGTACCATGTTACCGATGAAGCCTCCCGACATATTGCTGCAGCGTTCCCTTCCAGGATATCGGCATGGTCAAGAACAAGGTATCCAATCTGGCATCATCAAACCCTTCACCGATATATCTACCTGAAGCAATCAAGAGCCGCTCCTCGTCATCGGGTACGGCGGCTAGCCTGGCTAAGGTTTCCTTGCTTTGTTTCTGGCTACGTCCTCCGCGCAGCACAACGACATGTTTAGCAAAAGGTTCCAGTCTTTCAGCTAACAATTCAAGATGTCCGATGCGCTCTGTCAAAACCAATGGTGACCTGCCAGCTTCCAGCGCATGCAATACATCGTCGAAGATCTGTTGGTTTCGATCGTCACTCACAGCAAGCGCACCATAAAGAGCATGAATACTGGTCTCACTGCCTTCGCCAGGATCGCGGAAATTTGTTGTCCTTGGAATCAGATGGTGAACGACATTGGTACCGTCACGCTGCTGGCGCATGGTCACTCGATGAC
The DNA here is from genome assembly GCA_003228965.1 of Gammaproteobacteria bacterium. Taxonomy (GTDB): domain Bacteria; phylum Pseudomonadota; class Gammaproteobacteria; order Steroidobacterales; family SZUA-146; genus SZUA-146. Next base: position 5,223 of record QIGP01000379.1, on the reverse strand, counting down.
GAATCGATCCGCACTGCATCAAAATGATTGGATGATGTCCATCTTTTCGTATCGGTGTTGCCGTTAACCCGAGAATGTATCTTGCCCTTACCCGCTTTAAGACTGCCTCGAAACTGAAGGCAGACAGGTGGTGGGCCTCATCCACTATAACGTGTCCGTAGTCGAGTACGAGATCGTTGACCTCTCCCTTACGATTCAGGCTCTGGATCATCGCGACATCGATTTCTCCGGTTTGCTGACGCCTGCCACCCCCAATCTGACCGATACGATCGAGCGGAAGGCCAAGAAATGCTGCAAGCCGCTCCCGCCATTGCTCCATTAATTGCCGGCGGTGTACGAGCACGAGCGTATTGACTTTGCGCTGCGCGGCAATCGCCGCTGCAACCACCGTCTTTCCGAACGCTGTCGGTGCACACAGTATCCCGGTGTCGTACTTCAACATTGAATCTAGCGCTTCTTGTTGAGTCGGATACAATCGACCCTGAAACTCTACATCAATGCTAGTGCCGGTGAAGCGCTGATCTTCAACAGTGACGCTAATATTCTGGGCTTCCAACAAAGAAATTATTGAGTTCGTACATCCGCGTGGGAATGCAATATAACGAGGATGGTCATCCGCACAAGCAATCAACCTGGGTTTGCCAAACGTTGACATACGCATTGCCTGAGCACGGTAGAATTCTGGATTCTGAAACGCTGCCAGTCGTATCAGTTTGTTTTGAAGGATGGACGGTAGTCCTTGCTTCTGTATGATTAGCTGGTTCGACAAAACAACTGAAACTTGCTCCGGCTTTTCTAATTCGATGAGCTTCTCGTCCATCTTCCCGGATGACGACAGGGTCCAAGGGTCCTCCAACGGGTCATCCGAACCAGACACCCGCTGTACGCCAAGTAAGTTGTCGTCTGCAATGCTGATATCAACAAGATTCTGAATCTGTTCGTGAGACACTCGCTTAATGCTCGACAGTAGTGCCCATTGATCTTCAATCGATTCAAACTGTTCATCAACAAACACGCTGTTTCCCAGTTGTCGGGGAACTTTCTGCAGCGGCAATGCAATCAAATTCCCAAACCCTCCCTTCGGTAGAGTGTCCTGACTTGGGAAAAGGCGATCATAAGAATCAAGTCCGACTTCCGGCCTTTGGTCCATTGCGTGAGTCAGAACAAGTGTACCAATTTGTCGGGCAGTCGACGCCGGTATGGCAGAATCGAAAAACAGCCAAACGTGTCCACCTTCACCAGATCGCGACCGTTCAACGTAAGCCGGGATATCGAAATGCCGACAGGATTCAAGAAACGTGCTCACATCCGTACGCCAATCGGACTTGTCAAAATCGACTGCCAGAAACCAACACGTGCCATCCGCTAATATTGGATAGACACCAATCGTATGTTTTCCAGCCAGGTGATCGTGAATGACTCGATCAGTAACTGGCAAAAACCGGCTATTCTTGCATTGACCGCATTTTACCTTTGGCTTGCCGCATAAAACTTTGTACCATTCGTTGCCGCAAGCTGGCGAATAACCTGACCGTCCTTTTTGATTGTCCCAGCGAACTGGATAAACGTCCTCACGTCCGCGAAAAAGTCCATAAAATAAGCTGATTTTCTCCTCTACGCTGGATGCATGTGTTAACCCGGAAGCCTGTTTCTCGTTGGACGAGCACCCTGTCTTGCGCTTATCTTGCGAACCAAGTCGTCGTCGCAACCGTTCATTGTCTCGCTCAAGGCGCGCGTTCTCTCTAGTGAGTCGCTTCAATTCAGTTTCAAGTTTTCCTTTTGAACTCATAGTAAATAAAGATAGGCATCAAGTGAAAGTCAGACGTATACATGCGGGACCAATATAAGACCAAATCATTTTAACAACTGCTCCAAGTGTGGGTTGGGTCCCTCAAGATCGACAGACGCAATATAGGCATTCCATTGTTGGGCATTCTGTTCGTCACTAATAAAATCTTCGGAAAGTCCGACTGGCCTTTGACGCGAAATATCTGTGCCAGGACGTGCAAATGTTGCGTGAATTATCGACTGAGGGTCCCCAACTCTTTGCACCTATAGCCATTCATACCTTTCGTGGCATTTAGTCGGTGAGACCGTGGAAGGCCAGTGCCGAGATCATGCAAATTATCCCTTTCGACACGCGATTTGAAGCTTCGGCCAGAGTCATGTCGGCATCTAGTTCTCCATCCGGAAGCTGATACGGTCCGCGCCCAACGCAGATCACGTCGCCGGTTTCTGCAGCGCGAGCAATAGCCGTCCGCAGAAATTCCAGCATCTCGCAATTCGCTGGCACGGGCCATCGTGCGATCCTCCAGCAGTTTGATCAGCCATTCTCTTTGGGTTTGTGCTGCCATAGTCGTATTACATCTACTCGGACATGATTACATTTTAACCTAGGTTTTGTAATATATTGGTGGAAAATAATCTACTGGTTCTTACTTGGAGACAGTGATGACAGAACTACCAATGACGGTGATTCAAGTAAAAACTCGGGCATGGGCTCAATGTCTGCCACCGAATACTTACAATTCATGAAGATTGAGATCAGAGGATCTATTCATAACGCATTTTTCAGGAGCGACTAACCTAAGTCTGGTATGGACACGGTATTTGAAGCGCTCACCCTGTTCCGGGAGAACCAAAAACCACAACCTACAAAGCTGATTCACCAGGCGAAAATCTGTCGAGCCGGTTCTGCCGTTCGCCTCAAGTGAGAATCGCCCTAACCTTTTTTTCAAGTGAGAGGATACGAGTCAGATACCGCAAATCTCGTTTATGGATCTTGCACGCGACATCGTACGACACGGTTGTCTTGGTGCAAACCAACGTAAACGGACGGCCACGACGTTCAGTAACGTGGACGAGATCACAACCGTTATCGTCGATGATCCGATGAAGGTGTCGGCGGCGATCCTTCGCAACTACGAAGCGATGTTGCTTTTCGGCGGGATTGACAAGAAAAGCGTGCAACTCGCGACAATCTTTGCACGGGCAAGAAAATTTACTGTGCCGCCGATAATCCGTGGGCTTATGCGGTGGATGAAGAGTCCGGGCCTCCAACTCGTCCCGACACGCACTCACCCACCGCATGATCGTTAAGTTAAGCGCGGAGTTGCTGAGGAGCCGCGTCCTGAGCTTGAAGATTGCAGGAAGATGGGTGTTAATCATATCGTATCGATCTGTGCTTGCGAGCGCGTAATCAATCAAATGCGAAAAGGCTTTGTCAGCGTCAACGGCGAGCATTGCTGTGACGAACGAAGTAAACAGTTTCGATCGATCACCCCCCCTTTCTTGCCATGTATTTTCAGGCCTTTCGTTCTCAGACCACTCATTTCCAGACCATTGTTTGTCAAACACCCTTAGCGCTTGGAAAGCGCGTTCGCACAATTTCCTACACAACTCTATGCGAGCTGGATTCTTACTGCGTTTTTGGCACATTGCTTGCAGAAAATCGACATTGCGCTCGATAGTGTCTGGTGTCGCCAGTTCTATTACTTTTGCGACCTGCGGATCAAAACGTGCCCAACCGTGTCGCTCAAACAGAGCTAAAAGTGATTCACCAGGTTTAATCGTGCCATCGACACTCACCACATCGCCAAGAAAGCGACGAACGAGATCAACATCATCCAACTCACACAGCAACTCCAAAAACATGCTTGGGTCTGGATCGTCTACTTCCTCCGGAAATTCCGTGCTGTAACGCGCAGTCCACAAGTCAATGATCAACTTTGCAAAGCTCAGGCAGTCCTTGCGCTGATCATCACGCCTGTTTCTGTCAGATTGTCTGAGTGCTGTAACCAACTTTTCCAATCCGCCTGCCGCAGCTGCCGTACTAGCCTGGCAAAGGGCCTCGAAATACTGCTCGCGCGGCCAAATGATGATCGCGGCTCGGTGATACCAACGTTCCAGCGTCATCCCCGCGTTGCCCGTGTACCCCTCGTATTCCTCTCGGCTGAGTGACCAGTCTTTAAAGGGGACTTTTGATACGACTTCGCCCTCGTCCAGATAAATAGGTCCAAGCCGCACTTTCGTTCCGTGCTGATCGGACCAGTGGTTGGCCGACAGGCTGGATTCAAATATCTCGTCCATCTCGTAGTTCGACTCGGCCTCGACAGGTTCGCCTTCGTCTTCACTCTTATCGTCACCGTCAGACCAATAAGGTTCATGACCATCGCCAAACGGGGAGTCCCCGTATCGACTTTGGGCAGGTCCCCACTCCCACATCGTGATCAACGCAAGATATGCGACGCAGTCTGTTCGTCTCGCGGCTTCAAACAACACGTCGGCTCGAGTCCGGTCAAGGCCTTTCAACTTATCGGCAACCAGTCCGAGTTGGGTATAGCGATGATCCAAAGCTACCGCCATCATCTTCCGGTCTTGTTTACGCCAATCGTCAAGTAACTCCCCGATAGCTACAGTAGTTGCACCGTGCGAAGGAGCGCCCACACCACGCTTTCGTTTCGTCTTCGCCAGTGCGACATTGTAGGTCAGGCACAGCCGGTATCCGCTGCGCACAGAACGAATTTCGTGCTCACAATCGGCGTAGAACGCAGCGTAACTTAACTGGTATCCAGATGAAGCGCCGGCAAACAGAAACTCCTGTTGCTCTCCCTGGTGCGACACAATTAGCTCACCACCTTCGTGAACCGACGGTAACCCGACGACCAACGTCGCTACCATGTGATCAAGCTTCTCGCCGTCACGGTGCGGTAGAAATAAGCCCCCTTTTTCATAAACAAGCAGTTTGTAGAGATGAGCTGAGAGTTCACATTCTTCGAGCCCCAGTTCTGGTTTCGTATCTGCAACGATAGAATCTATCAGCTCGTCCCATTTTTGGGTTATTGAATCGAAATTGCGTAGGATCGAGTTCCCAAACACGGCGCACGCTCGTATCAACCCGCGTTTGCGTTCCTTTGCCGTGCGGGGCCTGCCGGCACAGCTTGATCAGCTTTCCTGCTTGAGTTGTGCCGAGCGGAAAACGCACCTCACCGAGCCCGTCGACCTCAAGCCCCGGCATCGTAAGTGAGTGTTCACCACCCGTGCAAAAACTGCCTGAACGATCCACTTTAGTGAGAGCTTCGAGCAATTTGTTGTACACATTCATCTGATCTGTCATCGATTAGGGCAACTAATAATACGGCGAGCCCGAGGGGCACGGCAATCTCTTGACGTTACGGTGACATAACTGATTGAATCCGTAAAAACTGATGGGGATTGTCACAT
>QIGP01000113.1 GCA_003228965.1 Gammaproteobacteria bacterium | reverse complement strand
ACTTAACGACAGCAACAAAGCCTTTGCAGATGCCGGGTTGGCACCGCTTGAATTATCTGCAAAAGAGGGACTAGCCCTGCTGAATGGCACGCAAGTGTCTACGGCGCTGGCGCTCAAAGGCCTGTTCGAAGCGGAACAGAACATAAACGCGGCCTTTGTAGCAGGAGCCATGACGGTGGAGGCTGCGATGGGCAGCCGTACGCCGTTCGATGCACGCATTCAGGCGGTACGTGGACAACACGGGCAAATCGAAGCCGCTCGAATTTACCGTGACCTGCTCGAAACCAGCGAAATTGGCAGCAGTCACACGGAGTGCGAGAAAGTACAGGATCCGTATTCGCTGCGCTGCCAGCCTCAGGTTATGGGTGCCTGCCTCGACCAGTTAAGCAACGCCGCGGCCATCATCGAAATTGAGGCGAACGCGGTTTCCGACAACCCACTCATCTTTACTGAAGAAGGCGATATATTGTCGGGTGGTAACTTCCACGCACAACCCATTGCGTTCGCAGCGGACAACATGGCGTTAGCCATTGCCGAAATTGGCGCAATGTCGGAACGACGCATGGCCCTCCTTCTAGACGCTAACATGAGCAATCTTCCCGCCTTTTTGGTCAAAGACGCCGGTGTGAATAGCGGCTTTATGATTGCCCAGGTAACGTCGGCAGCGCTTGCAAGCGAAAACAAGAGCCTGGCGCACCCGGCGAGCGTAGACAGTCTGCCCACTTCAGCTAATCAGGAAGACCATGTGAGCATGTCGACCTTTGCTGCAAGAAGACTAACCGACATGAACCTGAACACTCGCTACGTCGTTGCTATTGAAATTCTCGCTAGCTGCCAGGGTATCGAATTACGCCGACCACTGAAGTCGAACGACAAACTCGAAGGGTACTGGAACGCCGTCAGAAAAGTCGCAGCTTACTGGGACCACGACCGCTATTTCCAACCCGACCTGGAAGCCATTGCGCAACTTATTCTGGATAATACCTTTGGCGACTGGGCAAACGGCTACATCAACGGATAGTTCGTGACTCGTTCGAACCCCTACACTTGCAGAGAATCAGACAATGGCCATACGTAAAATATTGGAGATAGGTCACCCGGTACTCGCTGCCCGCGCAAGCGAAGTAGATCCAGATGCCATTGGAACAGCCGAGGTTCAGGGCTGGATCGACGACATGATTGATACCATGCGCGATGCCAACGGCGCCGGCATTGCTGCAAACCAAATTGGCCTACCCCACCGACTGTTTACCATCGAAGTGGGCGACAACCCACGCTACCCGTACAAACCCCGCGTGCCACTCACCGTGGTCATCAATCCTGTGGTGCGTTTTTTAAGCGACGAGACATTCACTTCTAACGAAGGCTGCCTGTCAGTCCCAAATATTAGAGGCAATGTAACGCGACGCACAGAGATTGAAGTCACCTACGTGGATCGAAATGGCCACACGCAAAGTGATACCATTCGGGGTTATTCTGCCTGTACCTGGCAACATGAATACGATCACCTTGACGGCCTGCTGTTTCCTCACCGGGTTACGGACCCCTCCTCTTTTTGCTCGTGGGACGTGTTCCAGACTTTTTTCCAAGACGACTACGCCAGTGAGGTAGAAGACCTCGTGGCCAAATGGGGAAGTTAATCTGTGACCGAACACGACCAAGCAGCACCTGATACGCAGTGGGACACGCTCCTATACAACGCCACACTCGCAACGCTCAAGCCTTCGCGGATCCCATACGGACGCATTGAACACGGCGCTATAGCCTTTAGCGGCGACCGTATTGCATGGGTTGGATCCAGCAACAACCTTCCCGACAAAACCAAAGAATGTGAACAACAAATTGATTGTGCGGGTAAGTTACTAACTCCAGGCCTAATCGACTGCCACACTCACCTGGTATACGGCGGCAACCGTGCCAAGGAATTCGAGATGCGCCTCAACGGTGCTACTTACGAAGAACTGGCACACGCTGGCGGCGGCATTGTGTCTACCGTAACGGCCACTCGAAACGCAAACGAAGAAGAACTTTATGAGGCTGCAGCGGCAAGACTAAAAGCATTCATGCGCCAGGGCGTCACCACCATTGAAATAAAATCTGGCTACGGACTCACAACCGCCGACGAAATAAAAATGTTACGCGTGGCGCGAAAACTTGGAGAAACATTTCCAATAGATGTTGTTACAACGTTTCTTGGAGCGCACGCCGTACCCGCCGAATACAAAGAACGTCTTGATGATTACATTCAACTCGTTTGCGACGAGATGCTGCCTGCGGTAGCTCGATACAACCTTGCCGACGCCGTCGATGCGTTCTGCGAATCGATCGCTTTTAGTACTGCACAGGTAGAGCGCGTATTTGAGGCCGCCTCGCAGCACAACCTCAAGGTTAAGCTACATGCAGAGCAATTGAGCAATATGCAAGGTGCCGTAATGGCAGCTCGGCACAACGCTCTATCAGTCGATCACCTGGAATTTCTTGCATCCGGTGACGTGCCGAAACTGGCGGCTGCCGGTACCGTAGCTGTGCTCTTGCCAGGCGCCTATTATTTCCTGAAAGAAACCCGGCTTCCTCCTGTACAGGCACTAAGAGACCATAAAGTCCCTATTGCACTGGCCAGTGACCACAATCCTGGAAGCTCGCCGGTCATGTCGTTTTCACTCGTTTTAAATATGGGCTGCGTATTGTTCGGACTGTCTCCCGAAGAGGCCCTCGCGGGCGTGACCCGTCACGCAGCAGCAGCTCTTGGCTTACACAGCGAAGTGGGAACCCTTGAAATTGGAAAGCGCGCGAACGTCGCCCTGTGGGATACCAGCGACCCGGCTGAATTGTGTTACTCAATTGGTGGCGATCTGTGTTTAGCCGCAGTTACTTGTCCTGGTCGAACGAATCGGACAGGGCGTACTGGTCACCGCGGTGATACAGATCTACATAGGAAACAGGAATGTCGCGCGACCAGGTTTTACGTTCCAGCAGCAGACAGGGAACCCCTTTTTCCATCGCCAGCGCGTGTGCGATATCGGGTGCAGGCATAATGGCTCGAACCTTATGCTCAACACGCTGCAGCGGCACGTTCGCCAACAAAAACTCACCAGGGGTTGACTGGGTAAGGTCAATCTCGGCGTAGCCAGGTGCCGCCGACAGATTCACAAAACGTTTCTCAAGCTGCAAAGGCGCATCGTTTTCGCGATGTACAATGACCGTTCGATAGGCCATCTCGCCTGCTTCATTGCCCATCCAATCAGCCACTTCCAGGGGCGGGACCTCGGCCTTGTGTTTTAGCACTTCGAACCGGTAGGTATGCCCTCGTTCTTTGACTTCTTCTGCAATGTTGCGCACTCGCAGCAAATGTCCTGTCGTTTGTGTCTGAGCAACAAACGTGCCTTTGCCGTGAATTCGGTGCAGCAGACCTGCGTTGGTCAGTTCGCTGAGCGCTCTGTTGGCGGTCATACGGGAAACACCGAACGTGCGGACAATTTCATTTTCTGAAGGCACGCGAGCACCAGGTGCAAACTCTCCGCTATGAATCTTGTCGGCGATATAACGTTTTACCTGCTGATATAGCGGCTCTTTGTCGTTTACTTTTCTCACGCCATCGCCAATAGTCTGTTGCTTTTCAATGTGGATAAAAACACGTTTCCCGATGGTATCAGCTGACCCGGTCATGCGCATCGCAACTCCCGCCCGTGCCCGCTTTTTCAAGCCTGTATTTCGCGCAAATTACGCCTTCAAATCGTTCGTATACGGGTATCAAGCGCTTGATATTATAGCGTTTTGGGCAGTAGCGGCGCGATGGATATTTTTGTAATATTTAACCGCTACGATTTACGCCTGACACCGTGCAGATAAAACAGGGAGCACCGTATGTCGCGGCATTTCAAACTTTTTCTAATTTCATTGAGCAGCGTAGTCATCGCGCTATCTTCTATCTCAAGTAGCGATGCTGTCAACTTCATTGACCTAAACACTCTCAGCAACTCGTTTCTTGGACAACCCGGCCCGAGTGCTACAGGGACTTGCCCAAACTAGTTCAGTTAAACGTTTGATTTGGTGACGTAGCTGCCTCTACGGACGGAATGGGAACACGCGTTCAGCTAAATGCATGGACGTCACCAATGAAAACGTGGCAAATAATCCTTCCCTCAAAATCAATGAGACTGATAAGCTGACCACTCACTAACTCACCTCCACCAAAACTCACTATGTTCAAGCCCTGGATATCAAACTTTGTTAGCGGTCTTCGGTTAATGCTCGGACTGTCTGTCGGGAGGCAGCATTTCGTAAGCTCACTGTCCTTCCTGGTGACGGCCCTTGCCGTGTCAATTGCCTTGTTCGCAAGCTTCGATTACGTCCTGCTCGATCACGTCCGATTTCAGGATATTCGCGGAACGGCGCTACTAGGCTCTTTTATTGCTGTCGCTATCTTACTCGCCATAGTCGCGGCCCACCTTGAAAACGACTATCCGCAGCTGCCTGTTTTACTTAACGTACTACTGTCTTGCCTGCCTTGGGCCGCGATACTACTGTCGCTATTTCCCTACGACTGGGCAACGAATAACGAAGCACATTGGCTACTCACCCTGCTCCTCATGTATTGCGCCTTTGTTGTAGTTCGCTGCGTGAACGTTGCGTTCTATCGCCCTCGCCTACGCACTCTATTAGTTACTGTGGCAGGGCTCACGCTTGTCTCTATGCACAGTTGGGACCGTTTCTATTTCCCCACAGTGTTTGATTCCTACAACCCCGAAGAATACGAGCAAGACCCCACGGTAGACATTGAACACACGTTCTATCAGCAACTACGACTAGTGAACGAGCGTCTCGAACAAGTAGCGCCCTCCATGGTAGGCACACCGGACTTCTTTTTCCTTGGCTTTGGCGGGAGCGATCGCCAAACCGTGTTCGAGTCTGAAACTCTGTTCGCGAACAATCTGATAAATAATCTATACGGCACTGGCGACCGTTCGCTTGTGCTCTATAACAACGTCGACAAACTCGACGAGCAGCCCATCGCAAACACCTACAATGTGAATCACGCGATTAAAGGCATCAGCGATAAAATGAACCGGGAAGAAGACGTGCTGATTGTGCTGCTTACTTCGCACGGAGGCGAAGACGCAACGCTTGCCGTTGACCTCGAATACCTGAATCTAAAAGCACTGAATGCCGAAGAGCTAAAAGCAACTCTTGATAGTGCACGCATTAAATGGCGCATCATTATTATATCGGCGTGCTTTTCCGGCTCGTTCATCGACACTCTTGAAGACGAGAACACACTGATTATTACCGCAGCATCCGCGGAACGTAGCTCGTTTGGATGCTCGTCCGACCGAGAGCTTACGGTGTTTGGAGAGGCTCTTTTCCAAAATGCCTTAACCGATGAGACTAACTGGGTAAGCGCATTTGTCGAGGCCGAAAAACTGGTTCGTACATGGGAAAACGAAGCCGACGTACCGCATTCCAACCCTCAAATCAGGGTCGGGCACAACATTCGACTAAAACTGGGTCTGCCAGTACCGCCCGTACCGACCACTGAACCTGAAAGTCTGCTCGAATAAGCTCCAGGTTCTGAGGTTAGACTGCGCACCGGCATCATATTCAGGGCCCGATAACACCTGTAAAATCGATTGAGAGCCCACCGCTTTCCAACAATATCCGAGTGTTAGACCCGGTTAATTCATACAACAGCGCGCAGGCTCCGAATCGACGGTCATTTCCGCTACAATACTTCGCAAAGAAAAACCGTCACATTCGCGTTACAGAACGCGACGACAATGCATTCCTATATACGGAAATTACTACGAACTCTGGATTCTGGAGCCGCTTTTACTCTTTGGGGAAGTACCTATGAAATTTGCCGACTTATCATCTGCCACCGTGCGTACCGCACTTGGCAGCTTAGCTCTGGCGTTCAGCGCCACGACGTTCGCTCAGGTAACCATTAACGAAATCGATTACGATCAGCCAGGATCTGACACGGCTGAATTTATTGAGCTTTATAACGCTGGGGCCAGCGTCGTCAACTTGTCAACCTACTCCCTGGAGTTAATTAACGGCAACAATGACACATCCTACGGCACTGTAGCGCTCGGTAACGTCGATATCGCCGCTGGCGAATTTTTCGTCGTGTGTGCTAACGCCGATAACGTTGCCAACTGCAACCTTGAAGGTTTTAGCTCCGTTCAGAACGGGGCTCCAGACGCCGTTGCATTGCTGGACGGTGGCTCCGTAATAGACGCGGTGAGTTACGAAGGTGATGTTGCTGCCCCTTACGTTGAAGGCTCAGGCGTCGGTCTTGTCGACGACAGCGGCGGTGGCGCGGGCGGGCCCAACGACTTTAAGAGTATTGCCCGATTCCCGGACGGCGGCGACACCAACGTCAACAACGTCGATTTCGTCCACCGGTGCATGAGCCCCGGCACGGCAAACCTGAACACAACATCGGGTTGTCTGGCGCCTGAAGTTATAGCCATGGTTATTAACGAAGTGGACTACCAGGAAACTGGCGCTACCGACGTTGAATTTGTTGAGATTTACAACAGCGGCAATACCACCATTAACCTCGGTACGTACAATCTCCAATTAGTCGATGGTGACACGGCATCGGTGTACCAAACAATTGCACTGGGTAGTGGCGACTTGGCTGCTGGCGAGTACTTTGTAGTATGCGCAGGGGCAAGTGTTGCAAATTGCAACCTCGACACGGGTTTGGGAACCGACTTTATTCAAAACGGTTCGCCCGATGCCATAGCGTTGCTTGATGGCGCCACCGTGATCGACACCGTGAGCTACGACGGCAGTGTTGCAGCTCCTTACACTGAAGGCACCGGCGCAGGCTCCGACGATGCGGCAGCAGAGTCGGCTGGCCTGTCACGCTTCCCAGACGGCAACGACACCGACAATAACGCTTCGGACTTTTCAGTTCGCTGCGTGACACCCGGGGGCCCCAATACTTCAATTGCTGCTGCTTGCACTGGCGGCGCCAGCATCGAAATTCACACCATTCAGGGTAACGGTCTTACCAGTCCTCTTGCCGGCCAGATTGTAACGACCAACGACAACATTGTTACAGGTGTTGGTCCAGAAGGGTTCTTTATCCAAACACCAAATGCGCGTGTTGATGCCGACAACGATACGTCACAGGGTTTGTACGTATTCACAAGCGTTGCTCCTACCGTACAAGTTGGCGATCAGGTCGACGTAACCGGAGCGGTCGAAGAATTTTTCGACTTCACGGAACTGACCAACTCACCTCTGGTGAGCATAGATTCAAGCGGCAATGCCGTTCCCGCCCCTGTTTTACTCGACACCAATACACCTTCTCCTTTTCAGCCGCAGTCTGCGATTGAGCTGGAACGTTACGAAGGCATGGTTGTATCCACTGTAGGAACTACTACGGGGGCCACCGACCGATTTGGTGACACGCCGGTAACCGCTCAGTTCACCCGCTCCTTCCGCGAACCAGGTATTGAGTTTCCGGGCATCCCGGGACAACCTGTTTGGGACGGCAACCCTGAACTGTTTGAAATCAATGCAGATGCACTGGGCCTTCCGGATAGTCTGATTTTCGGTGGGCAAGAAATATCCGCCATCGGTTCTTTGGCGTTTTCCTTTGGCGACTATCAAATTTGGCCAACGGCGCTAAGCACCGGCACACCACCAACACTGCCACGTGCTGCACGTGCAGCCACGGCAGACGAGTTTACGGTTGCTACGCAGAACTTCGAACGTTTCTTTGACGACATTGACGACCCATTGGTCGACGATACCGTCGAAACAACTGCCATCTACCTGGCCCGACTTGAAAAAGTGTCTTACCAAATTCGGCTTAACCTGAATTCGCCTGACATCGTTGCCCTGCAGGAAATTGAGAGTGTGATTGTCATGCAGGACATTGCCGATCGCATTACACTGGACGATCCAAGTCTAGTCTACAACGTGCACCTTCTGGAAGGTAACGACATAGGTGGTATCGATGTGGGCTTTTTGACCAACGACGATACCATTTCAGTGTCTTCGGTCACTCAAATTAATCCAGACCTGTTGCTCGCGTTTGACGGCAGCCTGCTGAACGACCGTCCTCCTTTACAACTCGAGGCACAGTACACCGGCGGCTTGACGGCTTTCGATATTACGGTCATTAACGTTCACCAACGTTCGCTCGGTGGCATCGACGGCCCAAACGCAGAGCGTGTTAAAACCAAACGACTGGTGCAAAGCGAAACGCTCGCACAGTATATTCAGGATTTGCAAACCGCCAATCCTGATATACGCATGGTCGTTACCGGTGACTTCAACGCGTACGAATTTACCGATGGCTACGTCGACGTACTAGGGCAAATCACAGGTAACCTCGATCCGCTGGGCGATGAGTTCGACACCACCGATATCGTTAACCCGGACCTGACCAACCAGGTTCTGTCGTTGCCAGCCGAAGAGCGCTATTCGTTTGTATTTAACGGCAGCGCACAACTTCTGGATCATACGCTTACTTCACAAGCGCTCAACCCGTTTGTGGCAGGCTTTGAGTTTGCTCGTGCCAACGTTGACGCGCCCGATAGCATTCAGCTTCTTATCGGTCCTGGCGTACCACCCATTGACAACTACACGGCCCTGCGTTCGACCGACCACGACGGTGCCGTTCTGTATATTACAGCAGCGGGTTCTGTTGACAGCGACGGTGACGGTGTTACCGACGACCTGGACAACTGCACGTTAGTAGCTAACGCCACTCAGCGCGACACCAACGGTGACGGTTTCGGTAACATCTGCGATCCCGATCTGAACAACGACGGTGTTGTTAACTTCGCTGATATCAGTATGTGGGTACCAAACTTCAACACGGCATGCGGTGATGTTGATGAAGACTTCAATGGTGACGGAGGCTGTAACTTTGGCGACTACGCCATCTTCCCGACCTTCTTCTTGCAACCTCCAGGACCAAGCGGTATCGCCCCTTAATACGTCAGAAAAAGTAGTCCTATAGCGCCATTTGAGCGCATCAACGGTCTGCCCCGAAAGGAGCAGGCCGTTTTTTTGTACCTAGCCTGCATTATTCATGAGTTGATGGAATTTATCGCCGCTGTGGTGTGGGCAGTTGTGCTGATC
>QIGP01000161.1 GCA_003228965.1 Gammaproteobacteria bacterium | reverse complement strand
CCTGTTGACCGCTCGCGCCATAGAGAACCAGGCGTACATGATTGCCAACAACCGCGTAGGTCTTGATGCTCACGATAAAAACTATCTGGGCAATTCCATGGTGATCGACCCGAAAGGTCAAACAATGTGTGATGCAGGCGTCGCTCAAACAGTAGTGAGCACGACCCTGTCACTGACCGAAGTCGAGCGCTTCCGTCATCGCTTCCCCATACACGCCGATGCCGATGAATTTGAGTTCGGTGACCAAACGGTTGCGACTTCGTAGCCGCGAAACAGAAACTTCAGGAGGTAATTTTAAGTCGCGGTGCGCCAGGATAGTTGAGTAGAAACTCATCAACTTTGCGACTTGGCATTGGCTCACTGATTAAGGGGCCCTGTACGCTGTCGCATCCTTTTTGACGTAGAAAACTCAGCTGACCTTCATCGAGAACGCCGTCGGCCGTGGCCAACAATCCCAGACCATGGGCCATGGCGACGGAAGCTGCTACCAGGTGCTGATTGTCCTGCGACGTATTTACTCCGGAAACAACGCTGTGATGGAGCTTGATGCCGGTTACGGACATAAGGCGCAGTCGGTTTAGCGACGTATAGCCCGTACCAAACGAATCGATCCATAAGTTGATGTGATACGCCTTAAGATCGCGCAACAATTCGGCGGTCAACACCAGGTTTTTGGAGAAACTGGATTCATCGACTTCAAAACAAATATCACGCGAGTCAATTTGCGTGCGCTCCAAGCCCTGCATAATCATTTCAGAAAGCCAGCGAGGGTCGAAATCAAGCGTCGCCAAATTGTAAGCAAGCCTTAAATTATCGTGTCCGGCTTGCTGCCACGCCTTGAGATCGTCAAGCCCCTGATTAAAACCCCATTCACGAAAATCTTCGCGTAGGCCAGCCGAGACCAGCGTGGCCATAAAGTGTTTAGGTTTGAGCACGCCACGATCCGGGTGATTCCAAACCACCAATTGTTCAAACCCTGTTATTACCCGGCTGGTCGTATCTGCAACTGGAATGTAGAGCAGTTCGAACTGCTGCTCGGCCAAGGCGCTTCGCAGTTCCGACTCCAATACCAGATTCAGGCGCGTGCGCCCGTCGGTTCGCTTGGAATACGCTGACACCAGGTTAGTGCCTCGTTCCTTAGAGATGTACATGGCCAGATCGGCGTAACTCATGAGGGTGTCGGAGTCGCGCGCATCGTCCGGAAATACGGCATACCCGACGCTCGACGAGAGCACCACGTCCATGCCCGCAACGTCACTTGGCTTGGACAATTTTTGCAATAGATCTCTGGCTAGTGGAGAAACGACAGACGTGTTCTCTACCCCGCACAAGAGCAATACAAACTGATCTCCACCCCACCGCGCCGCTCTGACCTCGAGCACAGACGACTGAGTCTGGGTGACGTATTCGGACCAGACTTTTAGTTTACTGGCAAAAGATTTGAGCAAGCGATCGCCTGCACCGTGACCAAGCGCATCGTTGACGCGCTTAAAGTCATCAATGTCGATGTAAACAAGAACGTGTTTAACACCTGTATGGCTATTCACAAACACATCGCTCATCAATTGATGAAATGCGGCGCGATTTTGCAGGCCAGTTAACTCGTCGAAGTAGGCCTGAAATTCAATGCGTTGATTTTGTTCTTTGAGACTGCGGCGCATCTGGTCAAACGACTTGGCAAGATCTCCAATTTCATCGTCGCGCTCGAAACCCACCCTGACATCGTAGTCGCCTTCACCTAGACGCTCAGCCAACATGCTCAAGCGCATGACAGGTCGCGCAAGCCTTCGGCCAACCAACATAGCTGCAAAACTCAAACAAACAACCAGGAACAGGCCAATCGCCCCAAGTTCGAACAGACTCGACCGAACCAATTTATCGGTCATGGTTGAAAGCTGATTATCCAAACGAGCCAGACTCTCGTCGGACGCCGAAGTACTCAGCTCGATGACAATACCGCCTAGCAATTCAAGTTCTGAGCGCACAGGGCGAACGACAACAATGGAAGTATCCAGAACCATCTCTTCACTGGCACCCGAAGCCGGATAAATTCTACTAAAAATATCTCGTACATCTTGTTCGTACTTGGAAATTTCACGTGTTCCGTCGTGCTGAATCTTTCCTTCGATGTCGTAAAAAAACACGCGCTCGACAGAGGTTGATCGGCGTACAGGCACAATTAGGTGATAGAGCGTCACCATGTCCATCGCCAGAAAAGGCTCCGCAATATTGTGCGCCAGGGTTTCCGCCAGAAACACGCCTCGTTGGCGCATCTGACGCTCAGCTTCGGCTCTGAAAGATCGTTCGCTTTGGTTCGTAATCTGTTGCGACGTATTTTTTATCTCGTAAACCTGAAGCGCAAACATAAAGAGAAGTAACGCGAACGCTATCGACGCTATATTAATCGCGTAACGTTGCTCAAGAGGAAACTTGGTCTTCATTTTCCGGGTGCCGAGGCGACTTGATCGTCCGTGTCATCCATAGAAATGTCAAAGGTCTTTATGACTTTGCGAATTGTCTCCAACACGTCCTGCTGGTCTTCGGTGAGTTCCGCGAAATCGCTGGCATTGTAATAGCCGCGTACGATCTCCTCTGCGTCGGGATTGCTATTCAGTTCAAGTAACGACTTCGCAATGCGCGTGCGTAATAAAGGATCGAGCCCGGGACGCACAACTTCAAGGCTACGCGGCACTTTCGACGTTTGGTGAAAAATTTCCATATCGTCGCGAAATCCTGTGGGCATGATCCATTCAGACTCCCAATCTTCGTCGCTGAATGCCGCCGCGTCACTGATACGTTTATGTACCCACGTTGACGAGTTCACTTCGTCCCCTGAAAACACATAGCCTATAGCATCAGCAGGAGCTATATCTCGCGGCGAATCGAGCTTCACAAGCTTAAAGCCTGCCCCCAGTAGCTCCATGGCAGGAAGAAAGTAGGCACTGGTTGAATCCGTCTTTTCAAACGCGATGGTTTTACCCAGTAAATCGTCGAGCGTCGAGATCCCGGAATCGGACCTTGAAAAAAACACGGTGCAATAATCGCCTCTCTCTCGCGATTTTTTCGTTAACATGAATTCGGCACCAGCGTCACGTTCGTACATCAGAGCCGCGTAAGGTGTGGCAGATACCCAATCGATGTGACCTTCTCGCATAAGCTGACTCATTTGCTGGTGCGTATCGACGGTCACTACCATAACCGCATCAATACCCAGGTCTTTGACGCGATCGAGTATGTACAGGGACAACGGCTGCATTTGGCCAAAGTTATATCGGGGCGCGTTGGTAACACTGCCAATTACCAATCGCTTTTCGCTGTTCTTGTCGCCATAAATGGCGCGGCTACTGGTAGCCTTCAAACCGTCTGCCCACGCAGAAGATCCCATAAACGTTAAGCCAAGAGCAATCATGGCAACGAAAGGGTGCATAGCGTAAAACAAAAATTGACGAATATCGGCAACAAACATAAGGATTAAACTGAGTCCATACTTAAAGGCGGTATAATTCTACGACAGAAATCCAGGTTTGCTGATGATTAAATGGTTAAATATTCAATAAATCCATGAATCTGGAAGCATTTCATAGTATTAGTAGTAAGTCAGAAACCGCTAAAAAAACACCTAACTTATTGTTTTTTATAGTTAACCAGGCAAAACCAGACCAAATACTCCTGTCATAAATTGGTAAACATCAAGGTGCTTAATCAGGTGTCCCCGTCTGAATCAAAAACTGTCGATATGACCAAACATACCATTCTCATCGTTGAAGACGAAGAAGCGATCAGACAAATGTTGCACTTCAATCTGACCCGAGCCGGGTTTAAGGTCTTCGACGCACCGACGAGTACGGCCGCACAAGAGTATTTGGCGCAAACCAAACCGAGCCTGATGCTGGTCGACTGGATGCTCCCCGACATTAGCAGACTCGAACTTACGCGCTCGATAAAAATGGACCCCGACCTGAGCAGTATTCCAATCATAATGCTCACCGCTAAATCGCAAGAGCAGGACAAAATTGCGGGCCTGGATGGTGGGGCCGACGACTACGTCACCAAGCCTTTCTCACCGCGTGAATTAATATCGCGAATTAACGCACTTCTGAGACGAACCGCACCGAAGGCGCAAGATGAATCGGTCTCTACTATTGGACCCATTTCCGTTAACAGCACCTCTCACCGCGTTACTGCGCGCGGCGAAAAAGTCAAGCTCGGTCCAACTGAATTTCGGCTGTTAAAACACCTTATTAAACATCCCGAACGCGTCTACAGCCGCAGTCAGTTGCTCGACCGCGTATGGGGTAACGATGTTTATATTGAAGAACGCACGGTAGATGTTCACGTGCGACGACTGCGCAAAGCGCTTACCGAATCGTCTTGCGATCACATGATCCAAACCGTCCGAAGCGCCGGTTACCGATTGTCTAACGAACAAGAATAAACGTAGACCAATAAGCATGACTGACGCTCAAGCAAATTCCGCTGCCAACTCCACTTTGGTAAAACATGTGCTCCTTCTGATTACAGGTACTGTCATCGGCTGGCTGAACGATTCCGCACTTGTTGGCTTGTTATGCGCAAGCCTTATCGCACTTGGCTGGCACGTCTACAACATCGTCAAACTGCAACAATGGCTGGGCGAAAAACCTGCCGCCCCGATTCCTTACGGCACAGGCATGTGGTCAACCATCTACGCGCGAATCAGCCATTTTCGCGAACGCTCTTCTGTGCACCAACGGCGCTCCAAACAACTCGCC
This sequence comes from Gammaproteobacteria bacterium, assembly GCA_003228965.1. Lineage (GTDB taxonomy): Bacteria > Pseudomonadota > Gammaproteobacteria > Steroidobacterales > SZUA-146 > SZUA-146. The sequence continues at coordinate 1,502 of QIGP01000161.1, read as the reverse complement.
GACGCGCACAGCGCATTTGTCCATACACTACCCAATGCGGCGTTCGAACTTAATCAACAGTTCGAGGTGTTGAGTGCCAACAAACAGGCTATTGAGCTAATTGACAGTTCTCGTGACCAATTGTCCGGGCATATTTCCAATAGTTTACGTCAACCAGCATTCGTCAAGTATCTCGAAAGCGGGAAGTTCGCCGACGGCGTTGTCTTACAAGCAGCGCATAATCCCGAACAGACGCTTCAGTGCGTTATTTCCGATCACGGGGTCGATGGGTGGCTACTTCAGCTCATCGATATCAGCGTGCAAATCAGGGCACTGCAAATACGAGAAGACTTCGTCGCCAACGCGTCACACGAATTGCGCACGCCTGTAACGGTGATCAAAGGCTATCTCGAAAGCTTTGTCGGCGACGAGTCCCTTCAGCCCGACATGCAACAACCGATACAGGCAATGTCCGAACAGGTCAATCGGATGGAAGCGATTATTGCGGACCTTCTGACACTTAACGTGATTGAAAGCGCAGGACCTGCGCCTGGCGAAAACGTGGTGAATGTGCCAGAGCTGCCGCGTTCGATTCACAAAGACGCGCTGACGTCCAGGCTCTGCCCGAAAACACTGGAACTCAACCTGGAGTCCAACGCCTGTATTATGGACGAAGAAGTCGAAATACGTTCTGTTTTTACCAACCTCATTTCTAACGCAATGCGTTTTACTCCAAGAGAAGGACGAGTGGCGTTGACCTGGTCCGATCACCCGGATGGCGTGACGTTCAAAGTAGATGACAATGGAATTGGCATACACGAAGACGACATTCTTCGCGTCACTGAACGTTTCTATCGAACCGATCCTGGTCGTAACAGACATCAATTCGGAACGGGCCTGGGGCTTGCCATTGTCAAACACGCGCTTGCAAGACACGATACCGAGCTGTCCGTAAAAAGTACCTTGGGTGAAGGCAGTCAATTCAGCTGCGTTTTTCCAAACGAGCGCTTAGCCCGGCACTAAGAATAACCCGCTCTCGAGCCACACTGTAGGACACTCCAACAAAGAGCCTGACAGCCACCTGCGTGCGACTCTTGGGGCATCAACAACATTTTTGCTACAAATCGACAGACATCAACACCACTGTATCTTCGCTTTTGTATTATTCTGGTAATACATTTGTAATCTAATAACGCCAGTTAACACTTTCGGCACTCAAGACGCCACCGAAACTGGAGCCAATCATGTCCTCAATTCCTGACTTTTTCCGCACCTTTCTTTTGATATCCACAGGGTTATGGAGCACAGTCTCTGCGGCTGATATGACCGTCAACCTGGGTGGCCGCGTTCATCTGGATGCGGCACTCTACAACGAGGACACTACCGAGCTTGGCAGTGGTACCGAGTTTCGTCGAGCCCGGCTATTCGTTGCAGGCGATATTGATGCCGATTGGAAATACAAACTACAGCTCGAATTCTCGGACGGCGAAGCGGAACTCAAGGACGCTTACACAAGCTATAAC
>QIGP01000048.1 GCA_003228965.1 Gammaproteobacteria bacterium | reverse complement strand
TATCCCACCGAACGTTTGCGACTGGAACATTCGTCCGCCGTGGTCACAGCCAAAGGTCAGCCCTTTGAAACAGGCGTTGTACTGGATGGATGGCGCAACTCAGGCAAGCTGTATTTTGTCAGGGTGCCAGAAGATACCCGCTACAAGTGGGAACTGTTTGACGACAAAGTCACTGAAGAGCACAGACTCATGCTCAAACAAAAAGCGCAAGAAGAAGCGGCCGTCCAGTCCTTTGGCGAGTAACGCGAACCAGGTGATATCTGCCGTGGTGTGGCTTAGCCCTTGAGTTTAAATGCGACTCGAACCGCGAAGAAACCGTTCCACCGTTGCTAGCCTTTCTGGCGTGCCGACGTCCCACCACAACCCGGTGTAGAGGGTCGAACTTACACGGCCTTTATCCAAGTTGTCGTGAAGCAGCGGGCCTAACGCCTGGCGACCACTGACCGATTCAAAAAACCCGGCTCGATAAAGTCCCATGCCGCTAAACGTAGATTTAACCCAAACGGTAGCATTCGTATTAGTGTCAAAGTTTACAGGTTCGCGATACAGCCGCCCATAGGAATACGCCGATTCAGTTACCTGCCCCGAGACAAAGTAAAAATCGCCTTGCTGATGATGTTCAGGATTATTCACCATGACCAGGTGAGCACAATCCGACGCGCTAAATGCGTTGGTGGAGAGATCGCGTAACAGGTGCAATGGGAAGTCAGACCAGATATCGCCACTCACTACCATAAACGGATCGCTACCCAATAGTGGCAACGCATTGGCGATGCCGCCTGCTGTCTCCAGAGCTTCGTCCGGCTCCTGAGAATAAATAATATCGACACCAAAGTGCTGGCCGTCACCTAGCGTCTCTATTATTTGATCGCCCAGCCAAGACACATTGATTACGATTTCTCGAATATCGGCCGCTGCCAATGCTCGCACGTGATATTCAATTAACGGCATACCGGCCAAGGGCAACAAAGGTTTCGGCGTGCTTTCTGTAAGCGCGCCCATGCGGGTGCCGCGGCCAGCGGCCAGAATCATAGCCCTCATGGGGAAATCTCTATGCGGCTCATTTGAGGGAGAACTCGTTGCTCAATCCATTGTGATAACCAACGGTAATGAACATCGTTTCGGCCAGCATCCACAATATAATGTAGCGTGCGCGGAATATCCTTGAGATAGCCTTCCTTTGTGTCACGGTGCCACAAGCGGGCGAAAATACCGGTGGCTTTGAGATGACGCTGTATGCCCATGGCGTGGAACTTGCGATACTCTTGCTCGCCATTGGTTACGTCCAGTCCCGCTTGCTTGGCTCTGAAACAGTAGTGATCCAAAAGATGGTTCAAGTCGGTATCGCTTAAGGCTACGTAACAGTCCTTGAGCAGGGACACAACGTCATAAAACACGGGACCATGCATTGCGTCCTGAAAGTCTATAACTCCTAAAGGCAACGTATCAGTCGTGCTCTGTCTGATCCCAACCTCGGGGATCCTAACTTCAGGGGTCCTAATGTCACTGGCCGTCCTAACCATCAGATTACGGCTATGGTAGTCGCGGTGAACAAAAACACGCGGTTGCGCAAGTGCATCCTGAACCAGTTGGCGGGTCGTACGCTGCCACTCACGCTCATCTTCGACTGACCAACTTAAACTCAAATGACGGTGCACCAGCCAGCGACGAAAGAGTTCCATTTCTTTTAACAAAAAGGCTCCGTCGTATTTGGGAAGAGCGACAGGTCTGGCACGAACCTGCATCTCTACCAGCGTATCAAGCGCGCTCTCATATTCATTTTTGCACGCTCCATTCAGAGGTTCATGATCCTGCCTGCCACCTAAACTTGCCAGTAACGTTGTGCTGCCAAAATCTTCCAGCAACATAAACCCATGCTCGGCAGCCCAGCCGTAGACTTCAGGCACCGCAATTCCCGCGACTGTCAGTGACTGCGCAAGAGAATGAAACGACCGGGTATCCTCCGCGGGTGGCGGCGCATCCATCACAATGTAGCTACGCGACGGGGACTGGGCGCGGTAGTAGCTTCGAAAGCTTGCGTCAGCCGACGCGACCGTCAGCACAAGAGGTTTTTCTGCAACGATTTCACCCAGCCATTGTGCGAGCGCAGCCAGTCGGGACTGATCTGTGGAAATACCCTTGAAATCGATGCCGTTTAAATTGAAGGCGGCCATAATCTGTGCCATTGTAGCGACGATAATCTCGCCATTGTAGCGGCGTTGACCAGCTTTTTCAGTGCCCGTCTACGCTCACCGGAAACCGCGACCAAACCGTGAATTCTTCCTGCCGTCCTGTACCAGTTCACTGCTCCTTAGCGCTACGTGTGGCCGGGTGGGCCGCATGTCTGTATGTGGCTCCACTGGCCTTGGCACAGAACCAATCGGAATGCGAGGTAACGCCCGAAACTGTCGTGCCACAGGCGTTAACGATAGCTCCAGAAACGCTTCCAACGGGCAGCCAGATACTTCTGAGCGCCGATCGTGCCAATCTTAAGCCTGATGGTATATCAACCTTAAGCGGTGACGTCACAGTCAGCTATCAGGGCCGGGCCATAACGGCCGACTCTGCACGCTACGATGCGCAGGCGCAGGAATTTGATGTAGTGGGTAACGTAGAACTTATCTCGCCCAATTTGCGCATTAGCGGCGCCGATGCGTCATTTTCCTCTCTGACCGATGACGGTTCGTTCTCTCAGGCAAGCTTCGAACTGCTGGATCGTAACGGCCGTGGAGACGCAGGAAGCATTGAAGTAGCCGACAACAATCGGCTCATCTTGCGTGACGTTCGCTATACCGCGTGCCCACAAGGCCAAAACGATTGGCGTTTCCTCGCGCCCGAAATCGAGATTGACCAAATCAAACAAATTGGCGTTGGACGTAATGTGCGCATTGAGTTTAAAGGCGTACCTATTCTGTACACTCCTTTCATCTCCTTTCCGGTTGGCGACGCCCGAAAATCAGGCGTGCTGTTGCCTGACTTTGGTACGAATGACCGCAGCGGCTTTGACGTTGCGCTGCCCTACTATTGGAATATTGCGCCGAACTACGACGCTATGATCACACCTCGCTATTTGTCCAAACGCGGCGCGCAAATTGGCATCGATGTGCGCTACCTGTTTGCCAATACCGAAGGTGATTTTGAAACCGAATTCCTGGCTAACGACGATTTAACCGACAGCGACCGCATTTTCGGTCGCTGGACCCATACCTCCCGTTTCGACAATGGCTTTCGCTTCGAAGTTGATGCAGAAGACGTAAGCGACGGAGAATATTTTGAAGACCTCAGCGGTTCGTTGGCGGGCGCTTCGCTGACTCATCTTGAACGGACCATAGAAATTGCTCACGACAGCCGCTACTTAAGTGTCGGTATCCGGGGTCAGGCGTTCAACACGCTTGACGATACAGTCACGAGCCTTAACGAACCTTACAAGCGACTGCCCCAGGTATGGTTCAGTAGCCAGTTCGGCGGCCCGAATCAGTTAAGCGGAGGCCTGCGCGGCGATATCACTAATTTCGATCGCGCAATCGGAGCACGGGGGTGGCGCGCCGATTTACAGCCCTCGCTTGCCTGGCCATTCCACGGCAATGCTTACTCAATAGAACCTCGCGTGTCACTTGCTCACACCGAGTACGATCTCAAAGAGGTCAATTTTGTTGGGCAACCTGAACGGCAAACCCGCACAGTGCCCATCTACAGCCTTGACGGTCAACTGTTCTTTGAACGCCTGATTGGTCAATCGGGCAGCCGCCGACAAACGCTGGAACCGCGCATTCGTTACACTCACATTCCGTTTGTCGATCAAAGCGACATACCGGTATTCGACAGCGGCAATCCCGACGTAAACCTGGTCCAGTTGTTTCGCGACAACCGCTATACAAGCGTCGACCGTATCGGCGACACTGACCAACTAAGCGTTGGTCTGACCACGCGTTTGTTTAATGACGAAAACGGCCGCGAGCTGCTGTCGGCCACGCTAGGTCAGACGCTCTTTTTCGGGCAGCGCTCTGTACGCCTGCCCGGAGAGCAAATTAACGGGGACTCATCCAATCTTATTGCCCAGGTTGGACTTGGTATTAGCCGCAGCTGGAGCGCCGATGTCGAGTACCAGTGGGAACCGCAGGAACAAGAAACGGCTAAGGCCGTAGTCCGACTTCAATACCGACCCGGACCGAGCAAAGTCCTGAATTTGTCTTATCGATTCCAGCGTAGCGATCTGGAACAATCCGACCTGTCTTTTGCCTGGCCTATCGGCAACAATTGGAACCTGGTGGGCCGATGGAACTACTCTTTGGGCGAGCGGCGTACGCTGGAACGTTTTGCTGGCGTGGAGTACTCCCGCTGTTGCTGGTCTGCAAGGCTTGTTTCGCGACGCTTTTTGAACAACCGAAGTGGCGGGCAAGACACGGCACTTTTTGCCCAAATCGAACTCAAAGGACTCACGAGCATTGGCGCGCGAGTCGATGCATTTTTAGAACGAGGAATTCTCGGGTATGGCCAAGAACTTGATTAATCAACTCTTTTTACTGGCGACTTTGCTTTTGGTAGTTAGCTTTGGCGCTCGTGCCCAGGAAGAAGGCGTACTTCTTGACGGCATTGTGGCCGTGGTAAATGATGGCGTTGTGTTACGCAGTGAACTGAACCGTCAAGTGGAAGCCATTTCTACTCAACTGCTTATTAACAAGGTAGAGCTGCCACCGGCCGACGTTCTGGAAAAGCAGATTCTTGAACGTCTCATTGTGGAAGAGCTTCAGGTTCAGCGCGCCGACCGACTCGGCATAAAAGTCAGTGACGATATGCTTAACACAGGCATATCCCGCGTAGCCGAGCGTGCAGGTATTACACTGAGCCAGTTACCCGAGGTACTGGCGGAACAGGGCGTCGACTACATTGCCTATCGTGACAGCGTTCGACGTGAAATGACGCTGGAGCAGCTGCGCCAGCGCGACTTGATGGGCCGTATTCAGGTCACTAGAGAAGAAGCCGAACAATACCTGGCGACGGCCAACGCGTCGGACAACAACGAATACGAAATCTCCCAAATACTGCTTCCCGTACCTTCCGAGGCAGACCTTGACGCTGTGAAGGAACTCGAATCAAAGATTGACGACATTCATGCACAGCTCGAAGACGGTAAGGAATTTGGCAGCATGGCTGTGAGTTATTCGGCCGGTCAGAACGCCCTGACTGGTGGAAAAATTGGCTGGCGTAAACACAGCGAACTACCCAAACTGTTTGCCGACGCTGTGGGGACGTTAACGCCTGGCAAATTTACTGCGCCTCTTCGCAGTAACAGCGGTTTTCACATTGTTCGGCTCGACGACAAACGCGGCGATTCTCGACCACCTGTAATTGTGACCGAATTTTTCGCGCGCCACATTCTCATTGAGACCAATGAGATTCGCACCGACGCAGCCGCCGAGGCCAAAGCACAAACACTCTATCAACGTATTCGCGATGGCGAAGACTTTGTCGAACTGGCACGCAACGAATCCGACGACCGTGGCAGCGCCACCAGTGGCGGAGAGCTAGGCTGGAGCGGCCCGGGAAAGTTCGTCCCTCAGTTTGAAGCGAAGCTTAAAGAACTGGAACTTGGCGGATTGAGCGCACCCGTTAAAACCCAGTTCGGGTATCACATCATCGAGCTAATGGAAAAGCGCGACTCAGACAAAACCGAGGAAGCACTTCTTAACGAAGCTGCTGGCCAAATTCGCGTGCGCAAGGCCCAGGAAGAAACCGAGAGCTGGCTTCTTCGCATGCGCGACGAAGCGTTCGTCGACTATCGTCTGTAAGTTTTAGTCACATGAGCACTGACCTCCCTACTGTAGTCGTCAGTTCTGGTGAGCCTGCAGGCATCGGTCCGGACTTGTGTTTGATGCTGGCCCGGCACAACTGGTCGTCAAAAATTGCTGTTGTCGCTGACATTCATCTGCTTGAAGAACGCGCAGCTATACTTGGTATTAGCGCCCAACTACTTAGCCGCCCGTCCATCGATGACGTCACGGCTCACATTCCTGGCAGCCTTCAAGTCTTACATATACCACTGAAATCGACGTGCATACCTGGCTCGCTTAATCCGGCAAACAGCGACTACGTGCTGAACATTCTCAAGCTTTGTACGACGCTTTGTAGCAGTCGACAAGCCGGCGCTATGGTCACTGCACCCGTTCACAAGGGCATCATCAACGATGCTGGTCACGCGTTCTCTGGTCACACAGAGCTATTGGCGGAACTCACCGGTGCACCACTTCCGGTCATGCTTTTGTGCG
>QIGP01000168.1 GCA_003228965.1 Gammaproteobacteria bacterium | reverse complement strand
GGGTGCCAGGTTTTTATCATGGGAGCGCATAGTACCCACCACACTTCGTCAATTTTGACATGCACGTCACGCCCCAATCAAGACCACGAAAGCATCGGCTTCAACGCGTTCAGCGGCGCGTGGGTCAGGTGAAAAGGCGTGGCAGCCAGTACGACGGTTTTCGCCCGATAAGCTATGCCGGTGCCTGCCGCTTGCAACATAGGAATATCATTCGCGCCGTCGCCTATAGTGCAACATTGTTCAGGGAGGATGCCCAGTTCCTCACAGAGCTGCTTTAACACGGTGAGTTTGGTATCTTTGGTCACAATTGGCTCAAGCACCTTACCCGTAAGAGCGCCATTGCTAACTTCAAGTTCGTTGGCAACTACGCGTTCGCAGCCAAGAGCCCGGCCGACGTGTTCCGCAAACGCAGTGAAGCCGCCGCTGACCAAAACGGTGGTAACGCCTGAGTTGCGAGCATGCTGAATTAGCTCAAGCGCACCTCGATTAAACTCTGTTTGCGCTACACAGTCTTCAACAACGGTGTAATCAAGCCCTTTCAGCAGACCCACGCGTTGATTTAGCGCCTCGACAAAATCGAGCTCACCGTTCATCGCCTGCGAAGTAATGCGAGCTACCTGTTCACCAATGCCGACGTGTGCCGCGAGTTCATCCAGAGACTCGGTCGGGATTAGTGTGCTGTCCATATCGCAAATCAATAACTTAATAGGTGGCTGTTGTGCAGGTGTCAGCCACACGTCGGCCGATTTTATGCTTCGCCATAGCGCTTGCCACAGTGACCAGGCACCGGGGCCATTGGTCGTAATGTGCAACGAGCAACTGTGGCTTGAGTTCAGCCAGTCGCCCGTAGAAGTGATGCCAAAGCGTGCCATCAGCCCAACACTTGTCTGTTGTTCCACGCTTAGTTCAGATTTCACAGAAGCAAGCTTGATCACGTAGTCGCTCGCTTCTTCATCCAAAGCCCAAGTGGGCCTTTGAGCGCCAAATGGCACTTCTGCAAGGTCATTGCTTCGAAGGGCAGGTATAGCTAGTTGTTCAGTCACAAGTAAGTCCGGTGTTGTTGCTTCAAGGCGTGTCAGTTGAACGTTTCAGATTAAGTCAGGCGAAACCGGCCCTGAAGAGCCGGTTTCGCGACTGTGCTGACTAAGTGCTAAAACTGAGGCAGTGGGCGTCGTGTACGTGCTCAAGCGCACGCAGCCCAGCCAACTGTTCATCGGCTAACGGCGCGTCAACCTCGAGCAGCGCAATGGCTTCACCACCACTGCCTTTTCGACCCAAATGCATGTTGGCAATATTGATTTTTTGCTGTGCCGCGAACGTACCAATAGCCCCAATGACGCCTGGTTGGTCCGAGTTGGTCAGGTACACCATGTTGGAGCCAAACTCTGATTCCAGTTTGACGCCTTTAATTTCGACAATGCGTCCCACTTTCTTGAACATAGTGCCACTCACGGTCCGGGTTTTACTTTCTGTGGCTACTTCAAGGGTGATGCGATTGTGGTACTCATTTTCAACTTCGTTACTTGCGGTGGTGACCTGAATCCCCATGTCGCGAGCAACTTGTTGGGCGTTCACTGAGTTTACGTTGCAGTTACTGGGAGCCAGCACAGCTTGTATGGCTTGAGTGACTAACGGTGCAGTATTGAGTTGAGTCACGTCCCCGTAAAAGGACATGGTGATGTTCTTAATGGGTTCGCGTGAGAGCTGGCCTGCAAAGGCGCCGAGGTTTTGTGCAAGGTTAAGATACGGCGTTAGCACCAGCGCTTCTTCGGCGGACAGGTTCGGGGCGTTCAAGGCATTCGAAATCGCGCCATCAATCAGATAGTTGGACAGCTGTTCAGCAATTTGCACCGCGACTTTTTCCTGCGCCTCTTGGGTTGAAGCACCTAGATGCGGTGTGCAAATGATGTTGGGTAGACCAAACAGTGGGTTTTCCTTGGCCGGTTCTTCGACGTACACGTCGAGTGCCGCACCATGCAAGTGGTTAGTCGAAAGTGCTGCGTGCAAAGCCGTTTCGTCGACAAGGCCACCGCGGGCGCAGTTTACGAGCATCGCTCCCTGTTTCATTTTGTTCAGGGCCGTAGCGTCAATGATGTTGAGCGTTTCTGGTGTTTTCGGCACATGCAGGGACACGATGTCAGAGGTCTCTAAAAGATCGTCTAGCTCTACTTTACGAACGCCTAGACTTTCTGCGCGCTCTTCGGTTAAAAACGGATCGTAGGCCTGTACGCGTAGCCCGATGCCCATGGCGTTGCGCGCGACTATGGAGCCAATGTTGCCTGAGCCTATGATGCCCAGCAGTTTTCCTGAGAGCTCCGTACCCATGAATTTGGACTTCTCCCACTTGCCGTCATGCGTTGACGCATTGGCCTGTGGAATGTGGCGTGCCAAAGCGAACATCATCGCAAGAGTATGTTCTGCTGTAGTGATGGCGTTACCAAACGGTGTGTTCATGACTACGACGCCCTGTTCGGTACAGGCCGGTTTGTCGATGTTGTCTGTGCCAATACCAGCGCGACCGACGGCTTTGAGACGCGTGGCGTGTTTGAGCAGTTCGGGAGTCACTTTTGTGGAAGAGCGAACCGCTAGTCCGTCAAAGTCACCAATGATGTCGGCCAGTTCTTCCGGTGACATTTTGGGAGACGTTACGGCTTCGATACCGCGGCTTTTGAACACCGCTGCCGCTTGGCTCGACATGGTGTCAGAAATTAAAACGCGTAGTGCAGTAGTCATTGGTTTTGTCCTTTGGAATGTTGTTGTAACCAGCGGTTAAATGCCCAGTCGAGCCACGGCAGCATGGCTTCTATGTCGGTGGAGTCAACGGTGGCACCGCCCCAAATGCGAAGACCCGGAGGAGCGGCCCGGTACGCGTTTATGTCAAACGCCACCTGTTCGTCGCTTAACCAGCCACAAAATGTTTTCACGGCGTTGCGCTGCGCATCTTCGTCCAGCTGAATAAAATCAGCGTGGCTAATTTTTAAACACATCGACGTATTTGAACGATGCTCAGGCACGCCTGGCAACCACTCGATCCAGTCTCGTTGTGACACCCAGGAATCGATGGCCTTGAAATTCGCCTGACTGCGAGCAAACAAAGCTGTGATGCCACCGATTTTGTCAGTCCAGTCGAGTGCCATATGCATGTCTTCAACAGCCAGCATACTGGGCGTGTTGATAGTCGCGCCTTTGAAAATGCCTTCGTTTATCTTGCCGTTTTTAGTCAGGCGAAAGATTTTGGGGAGTGGGCGATCTGGTGTGTACGACTCAAGTCGCTCAACCGCTTTCGGTGACAACGCGAGCATGCCAAACCCGGCTTCGCCACCGAGCACCTTCTGAAACGACCAGGTGATGACGTCGAGTTTCGAATAATCGAGAGGCATGGCGAACGCTGCCGAGGTTGCATCGCAAAGCGCGAGGCCTTCACGATTGGCGTCCAACCAGTCCAGGTTGGGCACGCGCGTGCCGCTGGTAGTGCCGTTGTAGACAAATACCACATCGCTGTCAGTCCGAACCGAAGCTAAATCAGGTAAGTCGCCGTAGTCGGCACGCAAATAGTTGACGTCCTCGAGTTTCAGCTGGGTTTTGATGTCGCTGGCCCAGTCGGACGAGAAGCTTTCCCAAACCAGGGCGTCGACGGGGCGAGTCCCGAGCAAGGACCACATGGCCATCTCGAACGCACCGGTGTCAGAAGCCGGAACCAGGCCCAGACGCCAGAGGTCAGGAAGTTTGAGTAGTTCAGCCTGACGGTCAATCACCGATTTGATGCGCGCTTTGGGCGCAGGTGCGCGATGGCTGAAGCCAACGTATTGACTGGAAAATTCTTGGGGAGACCAGCCCGGATGCTTTTTGCACGGGCCTGAAGAAAAACGCGGGTCGGCTGGGCGGACAGTAGGCTGCCCAGTCCCACCCTGAAGTGGAGTGTTCACAATATTAACCTCTGGTTATGGGCGGTTTGCGCCGCCGTCGCCCGAGTTAAGATACAGAGATTGTGAAGATTTTCAAGAGTGCAAGTGAAAAATGCAATGTCGAGGTTCAACAGTCACTTTCGAATAAAATCGAACCGCTGTAACCGCAAACAATCAGGTTATGTCACTGCTGTCCCATATGTTTACGGGACAGCAGTGAGATCAGGTAGTTTTTGTTGTTGTAGAAAAGAAAGCCAACGCCATATTATTGTAAATGGACTTAAGTGTGAGTGGCCGAGAGTATAGCCTTGATTGTTGGGCACTGCAGTACGATGCGGCCAGCTTGTACAAGATGAGTGTGTCGCAGAGCGATTTTACGAGACTGTTTTATGCGGGCACCCAAAGGCTCTATTTGCTAAACTGTGAGGGACCATCGCTCTCAACTGAAACACCGAAAACTTGCCGTTTCAGAATACTCGGTAACCGGACCACAATGCATCAGGAAATTCGTTTTCGAAAACGCCAGCGACACGGTAAATACCGTATAGAGAGTTGTCTGCTGCGCGGTCCTTATGCCAACGTTTATAGTGCATGCGACACCATCGAAGGCGTGAGAGTTGCGCTGAAACTACCGCACAAAGACACTCAAAATAAGGACTATCTGTCCGATTTCAAGCGCGAAACGCGTATTGCCGCCAAGCTCAGTCACCCCAACGTGTTGCCGCTTAAAGACGCGAGTTTCATCAACGAAATTTTCACCATGGTGACACCGCTTGGAACAGAAACATTGGAGGCGCGTTTGAAACGGCGCTTGTCCAATGAAAAGGCGTTTGACTACGCACGACAGTTAATTTGTGCCGTGGCCTACGCCCACGAACAAGGCATTATGCATTGCGATATCAAACCGGCTAACCTCATTCTGTTTAGCGACGGTCGTTTGCGCCTCGCCGATTTTGGCATTGCCAAAACGACCTTTAAAACGGTGCAGGCTTCGGGCTCTGGAACGCTGGGTTATCTGGCGCCTGAACAGGCTATGGGTCGGCCTTCGTTTCGCTCGGACGTATTCGCTCTTGGTTTGATTCTTCATCAAATGCTGAGCGGCGTTATGTACGAATGGCCGTTTCGCTGGCCGTCGCCAGGGTACAAGCGTCTGAAGCAACGTGCCCATCCAAAGCTCGTCGAGTTTTTACGTCGTGCTCTTGAGTTTCAACCCAACAAACGTTTTCGTGACGGGCCTGCCATGCGTAACGCCTGGCTCACGCTGGAGCGTCGTGGACAGTTGCACGGCAAGTCGCGCAGCAGCAGCGGGCGAATGACGTCGGCGCGCACCTATACCGGTGGTAAAAACGGGCGTCACTGGCGAGAAATTCAGTTCAAGCAGTTTCAACGCAGTTTCGGCAAGTCACTCGACACGCACATGAGATGTGGTCAGTGCCAGGGGCCCGTATCTGACAGCATGCAGTACTGCCCGTGGTGCAAAACCAAGGCTACGGGTCAGCCGGAACACACCCGTTACGCTTTGGTGTGTCCTCACTGTAGCCACGGCGTCAAGAACGACTGGGAATACTGTCCGTGGTGCTACGGCTCGGGTTTTGAAGCCGCATCAAAGCGTCGGGCCGACAAACGCTACACTGCAACATGCCAGCGCCGGTCGTGCGGTGGGCCGCTCATGCCGTTCATGAAATACTGTCCCTGGTGTCACGGTAAAACGCAGCAAAAGTGGACCATCAAAGATATGCACAACTGCGATAAGTGCCAATGGGGACTGGCGACTGACTACTGGAGCTATTGTCCGTGGTGTTCGACGGTAAACAAGGAGCGCCGGTGAGTCAGTCGAAAACCATGTCGACAGATGAGTTGCTGGTATCCGGCGATATGGAACAGGCGGAACATCAAGCCGTGAACGTTGGCGAGGTGGCTTATTTCGCAGTTTCAAGTCCCGACAAAAAAACCGGTAATGAAGACAGTCTGGGCGTATTTCAGCTCAGTGACGAAACGGCGGCCTTCGCGGTTGCCGACGGTCTTGGCGGCCACCGTGCGGGTGCCGAAGCATCTGCGACCGCGATTAAAACGTTGTTTACTAGTTTGGCTCACCACCAGGGAGAGCGGTCGCTCCGTGCGACTATGATGAACGGTCTTGAAACAGGTAATAGTAAAGTTATTCAGATAGGTGGTGGTGCGGCGACAACGTTGATAGGTGCGGTGGTTCACAAACGCGAACTGCGCGTGTATCACATCGGCGATTCGGGCGGAATCGTAGTCGGACAACGCGGCGCGATCAAACTTAAAACGATTGCCCATTCGCCCGTAGGGCACGCCGAAGCCAGCGGGCTGATCGACGAAGAAATGGCCCTTGCACACGATAGC
>QIGP01000149.1 GCA_003228965.1 Gammaproteobacteria bacterium | reverse complement strand
GTGGATGCGAGGTGCCAGTCCAAGTGCACGTTCGGTGGGTATCATGCCTTTGCTGGTACAGACCAGAAGAGGGTCATTAAATAGCGCGCGAAGACGTCGAAGGCCGTTGCTCATAGCTGGCTGAGTGATTTTCAGGTAGTTGGCAGCTCGCGTAACATTCTGTTCACGTAACAGAATATCGAAGTAAACCAACAAGTTAAGATCTATTTTATTGATATTCATATAGAAAATGTCTACATAACGATTATAAATTAGAAAAATTATGCCAGAGAACTTAAGCTTTAGCAGCATTTGGTCACAACTGAAACTAACCGACGCCCCCCCAAAGGATTTCTCATGTCGAACTACACACGCGATATTCAGCAGGTCAACGACCTATGTAAGGATCAAGGCACCGCCTGGAACGCCATCTCACCTGAACATGCGGCCCGCATGCGCGCTCAAAACCGTTTTCGCACAGGTCTCGACATTGCCCAATACACGGCCGGTATCATGCGTGCCGACATGGCTGCTTACGACGCCGATACGGCGAACTACACACAGTCTCTTGGCTGCTGGCACGGTTTTATCGGACAGCAAAAAATGATTGCCGTGAAGAAACACCACGGCACGACTAAAGGAAGGTACCTCTACTTGTCTGGCTGGATGGTAGCTGCGTTGCGTTCCGGGTTTGGTCCTTTGCCAGATCAGTCCATGCACGAGAAAACCAGTGTGCCGATGCTCATTGAAGAGTTGTATACGTTCCTCAAACAGGCCGATGCCCGTGAGTTGGGTCATCTGTTTAAAGACCTGGACGCGGCGCGAGCTGCTGGCGACGAAACGGCCGAGCGCTCGGTGCAAAACGCCATTGATAATTTTGAAACCCATGTCGTACCCATCGTGGCTGACATTGACGCAGGCTTTGGTAATGAAGAAGCAACTTATCTTCTTGCCAAGAAAATGATCGAAGCGGGTGCGTGTTGCATCCAAATTGAAAACCAGGTGTCCGACGCTAAGCAGTGTGGTCATCAGGACGGTAAGGTAACGGTGCCGCACGAAGATTTTCTGGCAAAAATTAATGCGGTTCGATACGCATTTCTTGAGCTTGGTGTCGACGACGGCGTCATAGTGGCGCGCACCGATTCGCTAGGTGCGGGTCTCACTCAAAAAATCCCTGTATCGAACAAGCCGGGTGATCTTGCATCTGTTTATAACGAATTCTTAGAAACTTCGGAGGTAGGGTCTGCTGATGATCTTGCCGAAGGTGACATCGTCCTCAAGCAAGGCGGTAAACTGGTGAAACCCGTACGCCTGCCAAACGGTCTGTATCGCTTTAAGGCCGACACCGGTGTAGATCGCGTAGTACTCGACTGTGTAACCAGTTTACAAAACGGCGCCGACCTGTTGTGGATTGAAACGGAAAAACCCAACCTGCAGCAAATCGCCGGCATGGTGAATAAAATTCGTGAGCAGGCTCCGCACGCGAAACTTGTCTACAACAATTCTCCTTCTTTCAACTGGACGCTGAACTTCCGCCAGCAAGTGTTCGACACATGGGCTGAAGAAGGTAAGAACGTTAGTGCTTACAACCGCGACAATTTGATGAGTGGTGATTTCGACGACACGGAGCTTGGACTGGAAGCTGACGAACTCATCAGTACATTCCAGAAAGACGCTGCTCGGGAGGCTGGAATTTTCCACCACCTCATCACGTTGCCGACCTACCATACGGCCGCTTTGTCGACCGACAACCTGGCCAAGGGTTACTTCGGTGAAGAAGGTATGCTGGCGTACGTGAAGGGTGTTCAGCGTACCGAGATCCGTGAAGGCCTGGCCTGTGTGAAACATCAGGACATGTCCGGTTCGAATATCGGCGACGATCACAAAGAGTACTTCTCGGGTGATCAGGCATTGAAAGCTTCCGGGGGTAAAAACACGATGAATCAGTTTGATGTGAAAGTGTCAAAATAACCGGCACCAGCTAACCGACAAGGCTCGGAAGTCTCGTCTTCCAAAGCGCAGAAACAAGAGAACCCGGGTGCACAGTGTGCAGCCGGGTTCTCTTGTTTCTGGCTGACGTGTTTGCCGTAATTTGTGACGCTTTCGCGAAGCCCTTATACGCGCCGAGACGAACCGATGATTGGCCGTGTCTGGATCATCGAGCCCTGGCTGGGCCAGGAGCAGTTAGGAGGTCCATGCTTGGATTAATCGTTCGATCGATTCCGGTCGGTGGTATCATGACGGGCTTCAAGGCGCGCTCGCGCTGGTGGGCTTTGTCCCTTGACACTCACACAAGGAAGATCGACACGATGCTTTACGAAAGAATCACGGTGCCCACAACGGGTGAAAAAATCACCACTAACGAAGACGGCTCTTTGAATGTGCCCGATCAACCGATTATTCCTTACATTGAAGGTGATGGCATCGGCATAGACGTGAGTCCTGTGATGTTGCACGTGGTCAATACGGCCGTCGAAAAGGCTTACGGCGGCAAACGCAAGATTTCCTGGATGGAAGTGTATGCCGGCGCCAAAGCGACGCAGGAATACACCAGTGCGGCCTGGCTGCCTGATGAAACTTTACATGCCATGCGTGACTACGTGGTTTCCATCAAAGGACCCTTGGCGACGCCGGTGGGTGGCGGCATGCGCTCGCTCAACGTAGCCATTCGTCAGTCTCTGGATTTGTTCGCATGTGTGCGGCCTGTGCAAAATTTCACGGGTATCCAAACACCTACAAAAGACTCCGATTTAATCGACATGATTATTTTTCGCGAGAACACGGAAGATATCTATGCGGGCATCGAGTGGGAAGCAGGCTCCCCCGACGTGCACAAAATCATCGCATTTCTTCAACAGGAAATGGGAGTGTCTAAAATCCGCTTTCCGTCGAGTTCGGGCATCGGTATCAAGCCAGTGTCAAAAGAAGGCTCCGATCGACTAATTCGCAAAGCTATTCAATACGCCATTGAGAACGACCGTACCTCTGTGACGCTGGTGCACAAAGGTAACATCATGAAGTTCACCGAAGGCGCGTTTCGCAACTGGGGCTACCAGCTTGCCAAAGAGGAATTTGGTGCCGTTGAAGTGGACGGTGGTCCATGGTGCGAGTTCACAAACCCGCTTACCGGTCATTCCATCGTCATCAAAGACGTCATTGCCGATAACTTTTTGCAGCAAATTTTACTACGTCCTGAAGAATACGACGTCATTGCCACATTAAACCTTAATGGTGACTACATTTCCGATGCGCTCGCCGCTCAAGTGGGTGGTATTGGTATTGCACCCGGCGGCAACATTGGATACGGCGTGGCCGTGTTCGAAGCCACTCACGGAACAGCGCCTGGCTACGCGGGCAAAGACCGCGTTAACCCCGGCTCCCTGATATTGTCGTCAGAGATGATGCTACGCTATATGGGCTGGAACGAAGCTGCCGATCTGATCATTAACGGTGTTCGTAACGCCATTGCCGCTAAACAATTAACCTTCGATCTTGCTCTGCTTCACACAGCGGCGAAGCGCACCAAACGCGATTTGGCACGGCGACGTACCGTGGAAGAGAAGCTTGAACGTCTAATCCCCGGCGCGACTTTGGTCGGCACAAAGGGATTTGGAGCGGCTGTCATTGCACGCATGGAAACAGGCGAGTAGGGCGCTGAGATCTCCCTGGATAAATTCGCCTAAGCAGTCGTGGATATGACTATGATCCGGGTGCTGCTGGTGGACGATCACAAAATCGTACGAACCGGAATTCGCAAGATTCTTGAAGCGGCTAGTGACATAGCCGTTGTTGGCGAAGCCGATACCGGAGAGCAAGCGATAGACCTCGTACGTCTTCACAAGCCCGACCTTGTGATGATGGACAAGCACATGCCCGGCATTGGCGGCGTTGAGGCCATGCGCCGCGTGTTGGCAAGTTTCGATGTTAAAGTCATTTGCCTGACCATGGACGGCGCAGGCCCCATGACCAAGCGCATCCTTGAGATGGGCGTCATGGGCTATCTAACCAAATCGTGCGATGCCAGCGAAATGATCGACGCTGTTCGCCGGGTGGTGGCTGGGGAGCGTTTTCTTGGTGCAGAAATCGCAAGACAAATGGCCGAGGCCTCGATTAAGGGCGACCACAACGGGTCTGTGTTTGATCAGCTGTCAGAGCGAGAGCTGCAGGTGTGTAATCTGATTGCACAAGGTTATGCAGGTAGAGACATCTCCAACATGCTGCACTTAAGTCCCAAAACGGTCAGCACGTACCGAACGCGGATTTTCCAAAAAGCCAATGTCGACAATGTTCCGGACCTCATAAGGCTGGCTATGCAGTACGGCTTGATTGATAGTAAATACAGTTAATTCAATACTATCAGGTTGTGGCTTAGGCAATGACACAAGATTCCGAGCACGAAGAACTCCTGGACGGGTTTCCTGTCGAGCCTGGACAGTTTGATCCTGCGGAGTTTCTAATCCGTCTGACCAAGCGACCAGGCATTTATCGCATGGTGGATGCCGACGGAGTCGTCATCTACGTCGGCAAAGCGCGCAACCTGCGGTCCAGGGTTTCGTCCTATTTCCGCGCCAATCTGCAAACACGAAAAACAGAGTTGATGATGCGCCGGGTCACGCGCGTTGACATTACTGTGACCAACACTGAAGCCGAAGCACTGATACTTGAAGACACCCTGATCAAGTCCCTGAAACCGCGCTACAACGTGCTTCTGCGTGACGACAAAACGTACCCGTTTATCAAAGTGTCCATGCATAAGGAATTTCCTCGCGTGAGTTTTTACCGTGGCAAAAGCCGCGGTGCAGGAAAATTTTTCGGCCCGTATCCAAGCACGTTGGCCGTGCGCGAAACCGTACAACTGTTACAAAAGCTGTTTCGGCTGAGGTCGTGCGACGACACGTTTTTTTCTCACAGGTCCAGGCCGTGTCTTCAGCACCAGATCAAGCGCTGCTCGGCGCCGTGTGTCGGGCTCGTCTCCCGTGAAGACTACAAGTCCGACATTCAGCACGCGCTGTACTTCTTGCAAGGCAAGAGCGAAAAGATCACCGAAGACATCAAGCGTCGTATGTTGGTGTCATCGCAAGAGCAGGATTACGAGTCGGCCGGGCACTACCGCGACCAGCTGGCCAGCCTTAAACAAATTCAGGAACGGCAACTTGCGGTGGGCGCTGCCGCGATAGACATGGATGTGGTGGCAGCCGTGACCGATGGCACTACGCACTGCGTTACCGTGATCTTTATTCGGGCGGGACGCAATCTTGGCACTCGCAGCTACTTTCCCCGCGTGGTAGCGCAAGCGGACACTCACGAAGTGCTGTCAGCGTTTGTCGCTCAATACTATCTGTCTCGAGGGGCGCCTCCGGAAATTGTCGTGAACATGGAATTACCGGACGCCGACTGGATAGCCAGCGCACTGAGTGAGAAAACTGAACGCAGCGTAAGTATTCGTCATCGGGTGCGACAAGACAGGGCGGGTTGGCTAAAGCTTGCGGTGACCAATGCCGAACATGCACTGGCGTTACGGCAGGCCAGTAGCCAACAGGTACGTGAGCAGTTGGAAGAGCTGGCAAAGTTGCTTGGATGTACCGATATGCTTCAGCGGATTGAGTGTTTTGATATCAGCCATACCTCGGGTGACTCGACCAGTGCGTCGTGCGTTGTGTTTGATCGAGAGGCCATGCGCAACGCCGAGTATCGCCGATTCAACATTGAGGGAGTTAGTCCAGGCGACGATTACGGTGCCATGTCCCAGGCGCTAAAACGTCGCTACACCCGAATCAAGCGTGGTGAGGCCCCATTACCCGATGTGCTCCTGATTGACGGAGGGCCTGGTCAGGTCAAGGCCGCCGCCGACATTCTGGAGGAGCTGCAAATTAACCAGCCCATTGTGCTTGGCATTGCCAAAGGTTCCGCACGACGAGCTGGTCACGAGCGTCTTTTCATGCACGGAAAAGCTGGCTGGATAACCCCTGGGCGTAGTTCGCCGGCGTTACGTTTGTTGATGCAGGTCAGGGACGAGGCCCATCGGTTTGCCATACGCAGCCATAGAAGTCGGCGCGACAAGAAAGCCACAACGTCCGTGCTTGAGCACATTCCTGGTCTCGGTGCGAAGCGTCGCAGGTTATTGTTAAGACACTTTGGCGGACTGCAGGGTGTGCAGCGGGCCGGTATAGATGACCTTAAGAAAGTTGAAGGAATTGGCCCTAAACTTGCCAAAACCATTTACACTCAGATCCACGAAGCCTGACCGCAAGCCTCGATAAGGAAAAACGCCCTCAATGAATTGGCCCATACTGCTAACCTGGCTTAGAATAGCTTTGATACCTCTGTTTGTTGTGGCGTTCTTTTTGCCGTTTGACTGGGCCCGCCCTGTCAGCAGCCTGATTTTTATCACGGCCGGCCTGACCGACATTCTCGACGGCTACCTCGCACGGAAACTCAATCAAACTTCGCGGTTTGGCGCATTTTTGGATCCGGTAGCCGACAAGCTGATGGTGGCCACTGCTTTGGTCTTGATTGTGCATTCGGTGCCGGATGCTTTTGGTATACCTGTGGCGTTGGCCGCAGCAATCATTATTGGTCGGGAAATAACCATTTCGGCCTTACGGGAATGGATGGCCGAAGGCGGCAATCGACACGTGGTTGCCGTGGGCCCTGTTGGAAAAATCAAGACTGTAGCGCAAATTGTTGCGCTGTCGTGGATGCTCTGGGAAGTGCCCACCTGGGGTATTCCGATATACTGGATGGGTATGGTGGCGCTATTCGTTGCGGCCGTACTGACACTGATTTCAATGGCCATTTACCTGAAATCGGCTATGCCGCATCTCACCACCGACCTCGATTAAAAGGCACCTCTGGCGGGCCTTTCGCCACGCGCTTATTATCCCGTACAATGGTCTTGAACGCTGTGGTTAAGCCGTTTTTTGCGGATACTGTAAAGGGCCGGAAGCTCGTAACAGGTGTTCTTGGACTGATTTTACATACGACTCCGATATTTTTGCCGTATCGTCGATCAATGGCTTGACTAACACAAGGCAGCGGCTACAATACGCCGCTGCACGACACGCAATCTGCGTGAAAGCACAAAGCGGGAATAGCTCAGTTGGTAGAGCACGACCTTGCCAAGGTCGGGGTCGCGAGTTCGAGTCTCGTTTCCCGCTCCAAATTTAAAAGCCCACCATTGGTGGGCTTTTTTGTTGGCGGCCTGGAAGTGCCCCTGGACCGCTCTCACTTTAATTGGATTCGGTCAATAACCCGATTATTATGACGCTATGAGTGAACAAGCTACAATAAAAACGGATGTCGTTATCGTTGGGGCAGGGCCTTGCGGCTTGTTCCAGGTGTTTGAACTTGGTCTGTTAGGTCTTAAGTCGGAAGTTGTCGATTCGATAACTCAAGCTGGCGGGCAGTGCGCAGAACTTTACCCTGACAAACCAATTTACGACATTCCAGCCATTCCTGTCTGTACGGGCCTTGAGCTCACGCAAAACCTGTTGAAGCAAATTTCGCCGTTCGGGGCCGGTATGCACCTTGGTCAGGAAGTCACTGAGTTAATCCTCCAGGACGATGGCCAGTTTGTGCTGCGCACACACCTCGACCAGGAATTTCACGCCAAGGCCGTTGTGATCGCAGGTGGCGTGGGTTCGTTCCAGCCCCGACGTATTCGGGTGGCTGATGCGGACGAATATGAAGGCAAAACTCTGCACTATCGAGTCCGAAACCCCGAGCAGTTTTCCGGCAAGCGCCTGATCATCTGTGGCGGCGGTGACTCGGCCCTCGACTGGGCGATTGAGTTGGCAGGCATTGTTGAGCATCTCACAGTGATTCATCGCACAGACCAATATCGGGCGGTGGATGCGTCGGTAGCCAAGCTTCGCGCGTTGGCCGCAGCGGGTACTGTCGATTTGCTCGAAAATACCAAGCTCGATTCCCTACAGGGCGTTAACGGCGAGCTCGAAAAGGTGCGGGTAAAACGTGCCGACGGTGATATCGAAGCTATTCAGACTGATCACATGATGGTTTTTTTTGGTCTGGCACCAAAGCTTGGTCCAATCGCTGACTGGGGTCTGGAGCTTGAGCGTAAAACGCTTCCTGTTGATACCGAAAATTTCGAAACGTCCGTACCCGGGGTTTACGCCGTTGGCGACATTAATACATACCCCGGAAAGAAAAAGCTGATTTTGTCCGGCTTTCACGAGGCAGCACTTGCGGCGTTTGCTATTAAGCAAAGAATCGAACCGAATAAAAAGGTGCG
Organism: Gammaproteobacteria bacterium; assembly: GCA_003228965.1. Classification (GTDB taxonomy): domain Bacteria; phylum Pseudomonadota; class Gammaproteobacteria; order Steroidobacterales; family SZUA-146; genus SZUA-146. Next base: position 299 of record QIGP01000149.1, on the reverse strand, counting down.
TGTGCAGTACACCACCACCAGTCCGTTGATGCATGAGCGCCTGGGCCTTAAGGAGGATGATGAATGACCATACAACTGGACCACGACACTCGCACCGAAATTGAAGCATCGGTAATGCGTAGGCTGCTTAAACATCTGGATCAGCACAAAGAAGTGCAGAACATTGATTTGATGATTTTGGCCGATTTTTGCCGTAACTGTTTAAGCCAATGGTATGTTGCAGGCGCCGAAGAGCAGGGCGTCGATCTTGCGCTTGAAGACGCTCACCAGGCGGTGTACGGCATGTCCTATGCCGACTG
>QIGP01000236.1 GCA_003228965.1 Gammaproteobacteria bacterium | reverse complement strand
CCAAGCCAGGCCGTATCTCTCGCGCCGGACATTAAGCGTTACTTTGGCATTGGTAATGCAACCGGGCTTGGCATGGCGCCGTTCCTTGTTTGTCACCCCCTGCTCATCAACCAGTGGATCGAATGTCGCGAGCTTGCCCTTGCGCGAGTACGCGCCCGCGGCAGCGTAGACACATCTCACTTGGACGCTTTGTCAAAACTACTAGTACGAGCGCAACAACATCTCTGCGAAATTTCCAGTAATAACGAACCACAACAGGTGACTAACGCACAAACAGCGTCGGAACTTGGCCAGCTGGTAGAGCGCCTTGACGGATATAGCGAATCCACCTGGGAAGGTTTGCTGAACGTGACAACAACTCAGTCTATGGACACCGAGGAAGTCCTTGTCTCGTGTTTAATTGAACTGTATCCCGAACTGGTTGACGATCTTGCCGACGCGATGGTCACGGACGAATCGTTTGATATTCGACCCGAACAATCGCTTGCTGGGTTCAAATCATTACTTGAAAGCAAATATGACTGGGCTCTTGCCATCGATTTTGACAACCCTGAGAGCCGGCGCATGTTCTGGTACCGCTCTGCAGAAAAAATGGAACCGCGCCTTGGCGAGGTAAGCATGGATTCCGGGGCCGACCGACAAATGCACGTCGACATAGCGCTTCAGGCTAGCGAACTCCACGAATATGTCTGCGAGCACTTGCATCGCCACCCGAACGACCGCGTCGCTCACTTCCTGATAAGCCTGCCCATTCTTCGATACATTGTTCGGCGTGTCCAAACTATGGCACAAACAGGCTATGGCGAAATCAGGGCTAACGTGCTTGATGTTGATATTGCACCCACTGAGCTGATGCGCTGCAAGCTGTCCTTTTTTGGCGCCAGCAAGTTCGACCCTCAATCCAGACTCTGGGTGCGCAACACCATGTTTCAAGGAGCCCCCATACTCGACGACATTCAACGCGGAACCATCAACAATCACTCCAGCACCAACACCGACACTGTTAACGAGCGGTTAGATGACTGGAGCTTTCCGATTAGACCCAGCCTCTAAATGCGTCTGTCTAACTCTGAACTTGTGTCGCTGCTCAAACGAGCTCTGGAAGGGTCGGGGTGGAACAACGGTCGTTTTGAAGAAGCGGCCTACGCCATCTGGTGGCTTGAAAGTCGCGGCATCAGCTGGCTGGATGATTTAGCCGATGTGTGGCCACGATTAAATCGCACGGTAGTTCCAACACCGGAACTCGTCAAAGATCACACGGCCAATTGCGTTATCGACGCGAGTCGCTCCAGTTTGCTCCACTGCGGGCCAAACTCAGTGGATCTGGCCTTCGCCAACGCGTGCAGCGAGAATCTTGTGAGCGTGGAAACACGTCACTGTCTTGACCGCATAATGATTTTGCCGGGGCTTGCCGTTTTAGCCAAGCGCGGCGCTAGCGCCATGGCGCGCTGGTATTCTAACGAGTCACTGCACATTGCCAGCATCCGCGCAGGCGCGAGATACCCTAACTACACACAGTATGCAGTACCTCCCGAACAGCGAGTAAATGACTCATCACTGTTTCTCATCTGCAGTCTCGACCCCGACGGAGTGAACCATTACTGCCGCAAAATGTCGAAGTTAATTGAATCCCATGACGTTGTGAAAGAGCTACTGCCCGAGCATTTCAAACTGCGCGCCGATGAGTCGCTAGCGAATGGCATTCATGTGCTAGAAGAATCTATCGACATACTTAACGGAGCCGGGGACAGGGTACTTGTAGAATCTACTGAACAATCAAGGGCGGGCGCTGGATGAAAAATTCCACCACAAATAAAACGGTTAACACGCTTGTGTCGACACTGATTCTTTCATTGGCGCTTGTCGGCGCTCACGGGCAAGAGACGAAAAATGCCGAAACAATCCAGAAACCAATTGTAGAAATCACTACCGAAACGACCTCTGAGGAAACAACGGACTGGGGCTACGACAGCAAAGACGGAAGGTCTCGCATTGGCATGTCGAACTCCAGATTGCCCGGCAAAACCAAGGTTCTTAAATCAACAACCAGTATTAGCCAGGTGATCGACGTCAGACAAAGCTCCAACGAACTGCTTTGCGAGTCAGACATTGACCTTGAGTACTACCAAAAAGACAAAGAGACCGAGGTGAGAACCCTGTTCTCATCGCACAATTGTGATGAGTTTGACGCGACCTACCAGTTACGCATCATGTATGTTGATGCTGATGGCGATATCCAACGCATCATTGCCGACGAAGAATGGCCGGTCGGTCGCACAGAACAAGTGCGCAAGTCTTACCCCATGAACCCAAACTCGGAATTGCGACGGGTAACCTCACGCATCCTGTCTTGCACCTGTAGAGACGCTCAGTAGCCGGCCTCAATCGCGTTCCGGTTGACAAATTTTGGCCCGCGAACCTTGCCGACACGGAGTCCGTGCCCGGTCTGGTCTATTTCAAATTGATATTGCACGCCAGAAGCTGCCACCGGCTTTCCGTCGATAAAGCGCGGCCGAAAGAAAGACGTTTTCACCCGAAATAATACGGCTGCAGTCACGTCGGGATTCTTTACCGTATCTTCGATGACGCGCCAATTTTGTGTGGACCCTCTTGCGGAAACATGAAATTCCACAACAATTTTGCCGCCATCCAGTAGTGACTTGTCAGTTCTTCTGCCGTAGAAGAACGTTTTCCCCGAATCGTAACGAATCAGCTTGGGCACTCCATAGAACTCGTTAATCAGGCGTTCGTCAATACCTTCGCTACGCGCTTTATCAACAGCCGCACGATAATAGCCAAGCGCTTTGATTTTTCTCTTGTCGCGCAAATACCAATCGCCAAGGTCCGTGCGCGCATTCATCAAATCAATTTGATCAACGCTTTCCTGCGCGGCATAAATTTGCGCTACTCGCCCAAGTGCCCGTTCGCCCGTGCGCGGAGTTGATAGTACGGGGTGAAACTCGTACAACCTGGCTCGTAGCCTTAACGTTTCCACCAAACCCAAATGATTCGGCCCAAACGCTTTTTCCTGAATATCGATTGCCCTATCCAATGCGTAACGGACCTGAGGAAAGTCCCCCGCTTTCGCCGCCCACTTGGCGTAGTCGTGTAGCGCCGACACCAGCTGCGGTGAATCGCCATAGGTCTCTTCAGCCGCGCGTAGTTTCAATCGCTGTTGGCGTTTGGCCTGGGCTACCCGACCTTGGGACATATACACGTTCGTGAGTTCTTTAAGTAAAGAATCTTGTTCGACGTTAAAGATGCCAGCGTTTCGATGGGTAATATCTTTTGCTCGCAGTAACAGTAGCTCAGCTTCCTCGCCGTCCTCAGGAATGAGGCGCATGAGACCAAGCTCGGTTAGTGGCTCGACCAGCTCAGGTTCAAATGGACCAAACTGCTTTTCGGCAATACGCAAAGCTTCTCTATAGTCGAGTGCGGCTTTGGCAGAATTATTCAGTTCTTTGTATGCCTTCGCGCGACACAAAAGGGTAGAAAACCGGGTTAAGTCGTGGGGTTGGTAACCCGAACTAGTCAGAGCCAGATTCGCCGCTGCAAGAGCGCCTGAATAATCGCCGTCGTTAACATGGTTACGACAGTAAATCCGGGCTGGCTTGGAATCACCGGACGCACGGAAATGACCGCCCATTGACGCGGCACGTGTGTCAACGATCGCAGCCATCAACATGGCCGAAGCTGCGACAGCGAGGCCACACGATAAGTACTTACTATTAGCCACTACGTTCTTCCCTCTAATTATGTTCTCAGGGTTTCGAATGCAGGGGTTATTCCACCATCACGTGAAGTGATTTCGGTTTTATTGGACAGGCATACCCTCTTGATCGATACGCCCGGCCTTCTTTTACTAACCTCGTAGCCCCGCCGTTCTATACAGCGGAACACCAAGTCAATTGAACCCCATGTTTAGTGAGCTACTCGTTTGCGTACTCACTACTACGCCGCCACATTGACAGACGCCGGTTAAATCGTCCTCTTAATTCCCTAGGCCTCGCCGAGCCCGGCTTTCGCTTCGCCTATCCATTAATTGACCTGCGGACCGCGCCGTAGACATGCGTCGCTTGTTGTCGTCTGCATCTCTGCTGTTACGGGCTTGCATTCGTTCAGACCGTTCACGGATTTCGGCGCGCGTGTGACAGCGGTGCACTTTCAGCCTGGATGAGCCGGCGCGACCTACTCGCTCCTTTCTACAAATAATTTCGTTAGGGTCAGCGTCCAAATTAAGGGCCAGGGAATTCATGGCAGCCACTTTCTGCTGCTCTTCTGTCATCACAAGCACCCGGGGCTTCTTGTAAGACGTCAGTTTGCCAGCGACATTGCGGTCTCGATCTTGCGCTAACGCAGATGACGAAATAATCAGGCTTAAAATAAATGCTGCATACTTCAACTTCATACTCCTTATCCGATGTTACAACCTATACTCAAGCTAAAGTCTCTAATGAGTTTTTTTACTGGAGCGCTAACCTGCTCTCTCACTATTTTTTTTGTATGGGGACGCGCCCCTGACCGCGTCGTGACCTAAGCTGCCTGTTGTATTCTTGTAAATATTTAGATTTGTTAATCTCAACACCCAACGCAGCTAATTGCTGCTGAGCGTCTTCACGAAACTGAGCGCGCGTTTTGCAGCGTTGCACTTTAAGTTTTGATGCGGAGTCCCGGCTGACTCTCACCTTCTTGCAGACAATTTGGTCAGGACTAACATCTAGATTGAGAGCGAGCATGTTCTTTGAAGCAACCTTGCGCTCCTGTTTGGACATGACCCGGATTTCAGGTTTTGCAGATGACGTTAGCTTACCAACTACGTTGCGCTGCATGTCTGTCGCCAGAACAGAAGTGGTAAAAAATAAAGCTAATATTAATCCGCTATAGCGCACTTAAAACCTCCAAACGTATTACGGTGATGGGTCCCACGCAGCGGATTTACCGCGCGGCTTAATCATATATTGACGCATCGCTCTTTCATTGGCCTGTTGCTTCCACTGCGCCAGCGTCTGACATTTATTTTCGATCACTCGTGAACCCGTGCGACGCTGTTTGAGGCAAAGTACCTGGGTGGGAGAATATATAGGCGCTGCGATAACCTTTTTTTCAACCGCTTTTTTAACGATGTCGTACCTGCTGCTGTGCTGCCCAACGTCGTAAGCGTTCGTGCTCACACAAACCGCCAACAAACCTAAGCAAACTATTCGACCGATTGCTTTCACACGTTTCTCCTGCTTAAAACCAATGCACACCGGTAAAAAGCGAACAGTGCACTACTAACAAATGTATGCCTTAGTTTGTCAACACGCAAATGTTAGCGAATTTAACCTGAAATTATGAGTTGCAAATGATTGACCCGATTGGGAATGATGAAAATACTGCAACGCACAAACGCGCGTTGGTTTCTTGCGTAACCTACTTTGCTTCTAACGCTGTTCAAAAAGGAGGACGGTCCTGGACAAGCAGTGTGCTACTGAGGCGGGATTTCGGGGGCGTAGATTTGACCAATTTCCAGTCCAGAACCTGTTTGCAGAATTTCAAACTCCTGTTCCACGTTGTACGTTTTAGCCGCTTTGCCGTTAACGAAACGTGGTCGAAAACGAGCCGTAAGTACGCGACCATATACCGCCTCCGTAATCAGAGGGTTGTCTGGCGTATTTTCAATAAATTGTATGTTTCTGGGTTTGCCGTTGGCGCCGACAGTATATCTCACACGAATCTTGCCTGAAGCTAGTAGCTCTCCAGCTTCATTGCGCCCATAGAAACTCAAACGTGATGAGTTAAAAAAGACCAATACCGCTGTACCATAAAATTGATCAATGAGCCCATCGTCAACGTTATCTTTGATTGCCTGCTTCACCGCCTTCTTGTAATAGCGAATCGCCTTTCTGTGGGTCCTGTCCATGCCAAGCAAGTACCAGTCACCCATATCCGTGCGAGCTTCAAGAAGATCGACCTGGTCCACAAACTCTTGCGCGGAGTAAATATCGACTACACGTTGCATAGCCTTTTCACCGGCCTTGGGGGTACTGATAGTCGGGTGTTGCCTGTACAAGTGCGAGCGCAGTCTAAGCGTGTCGATAAGACGCGGATCGTTCACACCGTAATTTTGTTCGAGAATAGTAACGGCCTGTTCCATCGCCACTCTTACTTTCGCAAAGCGCTGAATGCTTGCGTTCCAGCTCGCGTAATTGTGTAGCGCCTCAATAAGCTCAGGCGTATCGCCGTAGGTTTCTCGCGCTGCCCTCAGACGCAGCTCCTGCTGCCGATTGGCTTGCTGCTCGCGATCCTGGAGCATGTACACGTCGGCTAAATCATCGAGCACCTTGTCTTGCTGCACGTTGTAAATGCCTGCG
>QIGP01000431.1 GCA_003228965.1 Gammaproteobacteria bacterium | reverse complement strand
TTGCTCTGCACGTTTTTTTCCCCACTCTCACACGCTTCGCTTTTTATTAACGAATTTCACTACGACAATTCGGGCATGGACGTAAACGAAGGCATTGAAGTGGCTGGCCTGGCCGGTACCGATTTGTCCGGTTACCACTTGCTGCTCTACAACGGTTCAAACGGCACGGTTTACTCGGACATATTGCTGGAGGGCATTATTTCTGACCAATCTGGCAACTATGGCGCTTTGTTTTTTTCGACCAACTTGCAAAATGGTCCCGACGGCATCGCGCTAACCGACAGCAGTGGTAACGTACTGCAGTTCATTAGCTATGAAGGCAGCTTCACGGCCACCGACGGAAATGCCGAAGGTATAACCAGTGTAGATATTGGCTTGTTTGAAGCCTCCAACAGCAAACCCAATGCAAGTCTACAACTGGCGGGGACCGGCATTGACAGTTTTGAATGGATACTCGATACAGCAAGCAGAGGTCAAATTAACGGGCAGCAAAGCTTTGGAGCTCAAGTCCCTGTGCCTGCGACCTTACCTTTGCTTGCCTCGTCGTTGGTGGCCCTGGGTTTGATTCGACGCAGATGTAAAATGGCGCCGGCGTAAACAGTCGCAATCACCGCGTGGAGGTAGAGTCTCCACGCGGTGTTGCTACAGCGTTTTGGAAAAGGGATTTGGGTACCTACAGTGAATATTGGAAGCCAATGCACCTTCAAGATCGAGGGTCAAAGTACGGAGTGACCTTTAGCCGTTAGCGCCTCGCAACTCGCTGACTAACTCGTGCAGGTGCTCTTTGCTGACTTCACTAGGCTTAATGGCAGGACCGACGACCACTTCAACAGGTTTAAACAACACCCCGGGGAAACGTTTCCAGAAACCACCCGGCTGCCGGCTGAACAAACTGCCCCAGAAGCCGCGCAACGCAACTGGCACCACAGGCACAGGGTTACGTTCAATGATACGTTCGATACCCGATTTAAACTCGCCCATCTCACCATCACGCGTCAGCATCCCCTCAGGGAAAATACACACTAGCTCGCCGTTATTGAGCGCCTGATGTATCTCTTCGTAGGCGGCTTCAAGCAGCGCGGGGTCTTCTCTAGCTGGAGCGATGGGAATGGTCTTGCTCGTTTTAAACACCGGATTCATCAGTTTGGAATAGTAAATTTTGTGGTACATCACAAATCGTGGTGGGCGTCGTGAACAACTGCCTACAATGAGCGCATCCACATACCCTACGTGATTGCATACCATCACGGCAGCACCTTCCAGCGGAATATTATGTAATCCCGTTTCCTTCAGGCGGTAAAAAACTCGCACGAGAACCCACGCAACCAAACGTAGAAAGAACTCTGGCACCAGGAAGAATATGAACAGTGCTACCGCAACGTGCATGAGCGCCAGCACGATAAAGAGTTGCGAAATTGCCAGCCCTGACTTGATTAACAGCAACGCGGTAATTGTGGCTGCAATCATGAAAAAGGAATTCATGATGTTGAGGCCGGCAAAGGTACGTGATAAATGATTGCGGTCGCCGCGCGTTTGGATCATGGAATATAACGGAACAATATATAGACCGCCTGACATGGCAATGCCGAGCAGGTCCAGTAGAATGCGAATGCTACCAGGGCGCCGAATAAATTCACCCGCGCCAACTAGACCTGAAGGCTCAGCAACAACAGGCGCAAATCCAAGGTGGAGCGAAAACACAGTCATGCCAAATGCGCCCAGGGGAACTAAACCGATTTCAACGGAACGCCCGCTCCAGCGAGCACAGAGCATCGAGCCAAGGCCAATACCCACGGAAAACGTGGCCATAAGCGTGGTGACAACGTATTGATTTCCGCCCAGACTCTGCGACACGTAACTCGGCACCTGATTGAGTACGAAGATACCGAAAAACCAGAACCACGACACACCCATGATAGCGAGGAACACACTGCGATTTTGACGTGCATGTCGAAGAATGCGCCAGCTTTCACGGGGTACGTTCCAACTCATCTTGAGTGCTGGTGCCGTCGCATCGGCGGGCGGAATATACGAACTTGAAACCCGGCCGGCTATTGCCAGTAGTACGGTTATCACCGCGACAACTGTCGTGCCGATATCCGGTATTGCCGACAACAGTCCTCCGGCAGTAACGCCCAGAACAATGGCCAAGAAAGTGCCCATTTCAACCAGCGCATTTGCGCCCGTGAGCTGATCGTTTCTTAAATGTTGCGGCAAGATACTGTACTTGAGCGGACCAAAAAAAGCGGACTGAGTACCCATAAGAAACAGTACACACAGGAGCAACCATAGCTGTTGACTCAGTAGCGCCACCGTCCCAAGTAGCATCACACCAATTTCGTAATTTTTTATCTGCCTGATGAGCAGCGCCTTCTCGTATTTCTCGGCCACTTGCCCCGCTATCGCCGATAACAGAAAAAACGGCAGAATAAAAAGACCACCGGCGATATTAATCAAACTTTGGCTGTGCTGTTCGGCTACACCAAGCGAAACCAGTTGGTATGTGAATAGGCCAATTAACGCACTCTTGAATACGTTGTCATTGAACGCACCCAGAAACTGAGTGCTAAAGAACGCGCCAAATTTGCGTCGCTTTAGCAGACCCCACGCGCTGGAGTGTGCGCCGCCCGTGTCAGAAGAATCGATATTACTGTCGGTGGACACAGGTTCGCTCACAGCCGCTGATAGGAATGTCGAATTTACTCAAGGAGCCGCAGGTTTCTGACGTCTATTCAACTACGGTGATCGTAATTTTGGGAGACAGCACTGGTTTGCTATGAGGAATGTGTGCAAAGTCGCCCAACAACAATTGCAAAGTGTGCTGACCCGGGGCGAGCGTAACCTGCGCTTCGGTTTGACCGCCGCCAAAATGCACAACTTGATCGGTAACCGGCAGCGGTCGACTCAAGTCGGGAAGCGTATCAACGTCTATCAGCAAATGGTGATGTCCGGTTCCTTCTTTTACCGTTCCTGCTGGAGCCACACCCATGCCGTCAAGGCCAAACACTACTTTGAACGTGGACAGGACCTCGGCGCCATCGACCGGACTCACTATGTAAGTACGTGCCATCGGCGCGGGCAGTGCGGCAACAGCAGAAGATGCAAGCGCCGTATCGGGAGGCAGGCTCTCGGTCGTTTTCGAGTCGGCCGGTGCACACGCTGTGACGGCGAGCAGACACACTGCTGCGACTAAGAGGCGAAGCTGTAACAAATGGCTCATTTAATATTCCTTTTATGGACCGCATCAACCGCTAGCGGCGCACCTGGTTAAGTTCACTGAAAGCCAGTCTACGGCATAATCCACGTCGAAGACCAATCGGCGGGCGTAGACCGTAGCAAAGCGCTTTGATGTCCGGTTCGTGACAATACTGACCACTCGATTTCGTGGACCTTGCATTTGACAATGGCGAAATTCGTTTTACCGATTTGCGCATTCTCGATATGTGGACACGGTGCGCCATGGCGTATTTCGTTAAAACGAAGTAAATCAAACCGCCAATTGAGAGATTGTCAGGTCCACCGTAGAATCCGTTCCTCAAGATCCCTCAGTCCTTGACGACTCACGATATTTAGGGCTGAAACGTCCGCTCGATAAATAGTGAATCACTTCGTCAATAACCTGCTTCTTGCGCATTATCAACGTATGGCCGAACGGTACAACGATAAAGTCGGACATGCCTTCGAGTCGCGTGCTACGTACAGCAACCGTACCGTCGCTTGGCTCGTCAAACACCCAAAGTCCCATAGGGTTGGAAAGCCCGTCTCCTGCAATCACGCCCACGTTGAACTGTGCCGAGCCGAGTCGTAGCGGAAGACTGTTAACGTCTGTTCCCAACTGAGTGGCCACTTCCCCCATGATCCAGCGAAACATACGTGAGGAACGATGCAGGTCAACGATCTCGCTACCTTTATTAGGTGGAGCGAGCATGACAACCCGGCCGATGATGGGGCGTTGCTCAGACTCCGCCAAAGCTCGCACCATGATGCCCCCCATTGAATGAGTGACAAAATTAATCGGGCCCGGATCAGTGCCGAAACAGACCTCAATTTGTTCGTTAATATGTGCCGTTAACCCGGTAGCCGGCAATCGATTAGACGGATACTTGATATTGCAGGTGTTATAGCCAGCTTTCGTAAGTGCCTTCTCAATTTTTTTCATTGAATAGGGCGAACGCTTAAGACCGTGCAGTAGCACAACAGGCTCAATACTTACAGCGTGAACGGACTCGCTTGCCATGAGTTCTACCTCGGAAATTAACAGAGCGGCGCCTATGAAGCTCACCCATTTAACGCACTTGAGTAGAGCCAATTTGTGCATTTTACTTAAGCAGAGTTTTAGCACGGCCTATCCAGACTTTGTGGGTACGGGCGTAATGTCGTGGTGAAAGCTTAACCGTCTCCATAACGTGTTCGCACTGACGCCTGGCAGCGTCGTTGTTGCCCTCCTTATGCATATACTCGGCATATCGAACGCGTGCTTCAGGGCCTGTGAAATAGTCAACTAACACGTCAAACTCTTCGATCGCCTTGTCTTTAAGACCGGCTTCGGCGTGTGCACGTGCGTATAGAAGATGGCCGTCCTGACTGCGGTAGTCGGGCACTTCTTTAATTAGTGAATTCATCAAGTCGATCGTATCCGTGTAGCGACCCAACCTGAACAGGGCGAACGCCTGACCTTGCATAAGAACAGGATCAAATTCGAAAAGCCCTTTACGCGACTCGCGATACAACCTTTCGACCTCGCCATAGTCCTCGCGTTCCATGAGTTCTTCGGCCAGCCGATGGGTAGCTTGTGCGCTTCCACTACGGGCGAAATCCTGGGAACGTTTTTTTAGTTCGCCTGAAGGATTCAGCGAGGACTTTACTTTACGAGAAATTTTTTGACCGGTCAGGCCTCGAAGAAAATCGGGCAGAAGTTCCACAATGATGTACGCCGCTGCGCCCAGTCCTGGAGCAATGAACAGAATATAAATCCAGTAACGATCACGGCCAGTTTTGAAACAGTGGACAATTAGCCCAAGCGTTACCAAACCACCCAGTATTAGTAAACCCATGAAAAACTCTAACTAGTCGCTCGACTCCAGATCCCATGATACTGGCCTATAGGGCACTGTGTCAGCTGAAAACCAGGTTTCTTCAGTCTATTTCGATCCGCTTGAGACGTTTCTCACGCTCACGCTCGTCTTTGCGACGCTTGCTGGTATCTGGGCGGAACTCCATTTTTAATCTTACGCTACTGGGATCACCCTGGCTTTGCGTCAGATTAGCCTCTACCGACCAGGCGAACGGATCCATTACGCGGGTGAGAAGCTGCGTTACGCGTAGAGAAAAGCGACCACCTACAGGCTGAAGCCTTGCGTTGAAGTAGTCGTACAATAAAGCAACTCCGGTCGACTTTTCAGAAGGGTTTTTGGCGACGTAAGCAAGTTTTGATTGATAGGAATCGATTTCGGCAGACAAAACACCGGAAGCGGCTAACAGTCTAAGGGCCGACCAATGCAACTGGCGACCATAGCGGTTGTCGATAAAGTCTTCGAGCTGTTCGATCATAATGGCGCAAGAAGCCATAACGTTCTCTTTAAACACGCCCCATTCGTTAAGTCCTAAAGGTAGTGTGTTTTCTCGATCCACTACCTGAACCTGGAACTTGCGTTCGATAACGGCAATGTCCGTTTGCAGTTCTTTAATGTCGTTGGTAAGCCGTTTCGACTCACCAACCAACCACGACTTGATGTCCATTGGTTTCGCCTTCTCAATAGCCCATTATTCGATAAAGATTAATTCAAAGGAAACGGTTAGGGTATAGACGAGGTCACAGTTTAATATATTGATATTGCCGGGGATTTTAGTGTCTCAACAATTAGATTAAGACTGAATTCCGGATGTGCCGAGGGACTGCGGCCGGTACCCGCAAAGAAGACACCAATCGGGTGGCCTGGGAGACTCTGCCCAGCCGCCAAGGCCACACGATGGGTGCTTTACTACGATAGTACGTAGACTATCGTACGAACATCACTAGATCAAGCTCTAGATCAGTACGAATAGCCATCTAACGGTCATTAATAGACGTTACTCACAGATTTTATTGCCATTATTGTCTATAGTTCTCGCCATATTCACAGCCACTCGCCCAGGTTATGAGTCAAAATATTCACCACAAGTTGCTGATTGACGCGTCCTTTTCTCAAGCAAAGGGCCTGTGTGGCGTGCTGGCCCAAATTCTCCAGGCGGCGCAGCCACACGATTTCGGTTTTTCCAACGTCGCGTTGCTCATAGCTGTAGAAGATACGACCGATTGGCCTACCGCGCCCTGGCTTGAAATTATTCAGATCGCCGAGCAAGAGTCCGAAGGTGTACA
>QIGP01000324.1 GCA_003228965.1 Gammaproteobacteria bacterium | reverse complement strand
TCAAACGCGACCGTCCTGGATTTCCCGCGGCCATTGCCTACGCTTGATTTAGTCGATCATCAAGGCGCGCCATTTACCAACGAGCGCCTGCTTAAATCCTGGTCGATTGTATTCTTTGGCTTTACCCACTGCCCTGACGTCTGCCCAACAACTATGACCATGCTGGCCAGCACCAGCAAGCGGATTGCCGAGAGTCACCCGGGTTACGCACCTCAAGTCATTATGATCAGCGTAGACCCCGAGCGAGACACACCCTCTGTGCTAAAAGAATACGTGCCGTTTTTCGACAAAGACTTCATTGGAGTAACGGGTACTCAGGAACAAATCAAAGCACTTACCGAGAAAATGGGGGTCGCATACAGCCGCATTGCGACCGGTCCAGGTGAATACACTATCAGTCACACTTCGGCATTATTTGTAGTGAACCCGCAAGGAGCACTTCAAGCCATTTCCTCGTCACCCCACCTTCCGGGCGTGCTGGCCAATGACGTGCTGGCACTCAGCCTGAGATAACCTATGTTTGTGCCTGATAAGCAGCCTTTAGCGGGCACCACACTCAAAATTACGCCGCAGCGCGTGATTACCTGGACGGTCCTGGCGCTTGTATACCTTACTATTACCGGCTGCTCGGGCCCGCAACAGGAGCTTCGTGTAAGCGACGGCTGGGTTCGCTTAAGCCCTCCCAATTCCATGATGACCGCAGGCTATGGCACACTCACAAACACGGGCGAAAAAATGTTGGTTCTAAAATCGATTCGCAGCCCCCAGTTTGGAGACGTAACCCTTCACTACACCGAAGATGTGAACGGCACGGCGACCATGCGCGAAGCGAAAAGCCACAACCTGGCACCAGGCGCATCACTGGCACTGTCACCTGGTGGCTACCACCTGATGTTGATGCAACGCAAAGAGACCACCCCCGAAGGCTCCGAAGTCGAAGTGACATTTGAATTCAACTCCGGGACCACAGCTGTCCATCTTTTCACCGTCACCAGACGTTGAGTATTCGCATGAAACCACTTTTCCCCTCGATACAACCTTATTTACCGCACCACCTGGTATCACGCATTGTCGGCGCCGCCGCCAACAGCCAGTGGCAACCACTCAAGCGTTTGTTAATAAACCGGGTGAGTTTGCACTACGACATTCAGCTCGACGACTACGTCGTCAAAGACAAAGAACAGTTCGAGAGTTTTAATGCGTTTTTTACACGCGCGCTAGATCCACAAGCTCGCCCCGTTGACGCACGACCCGAAGGCATCGCCTGCCCCGTTGACGGCACGGTGAGTCAGCTTGGCACTATTAACGACGACGTTATTTTCCAGGCAAAAGGCAAGTATTACTCCGCTGAAGCGTTAATCGCCGATGAGCAAAAAGCGGCCGCTTACGCCGACGGGCATTTCGCCACGCTGTATTTGGCGCCAAATAACTATCACCGTGTTCACATGCCTGTCGATGGCACGCTCAAGTCGCTCACCTATGTGCCCGGGCGTTTGTTCAGCGTCAATGCGCAAAGTGCTGAACATATAGACAGGGTGTTTGCACGCAACGAGCGCGTTGTAGCCCACTTCGACACCGCACGCGGACCGCTTGCCATGGTACTGGTTGGCGCCCTGAACGTTGGCAGCATTGAGACGGTACAGCAGGGTGTGATTGCCCCGAGTGCGTTAAACCGAACGACGCACTGGGACTACGCACCAGACACACAAATCACGTTCGCCAAAGGCGACGAATTTGGTCGGTTTAATCTGGGTTCCACTGTAATACTGCTGTCAGGGAAGAACATGCTTGAGTGGGCATCAGAGCTGGATGCAGGCAGCGAATTACACATGGGCATGCCGATCGGCCGCCTTACCACCCCACGATAGTCGACCGCCAAGTGTCACAAGCCGGCTGATCGTTGGCAACGAGTATTCCGGCCTGGTACAGACCTCTCAAACTGAGTGAGCGCTACCCGCCAGTAACGCATCCACAATCAACTGAAATCCCTGGGCATCGTGATCGCTGAATCGGCTAAATTTGGGACTGTCGATGTCCAGCACACCCAGTAACTTACCGTTGTGAATCATTGGCACTACAACTTCGGAGTTTGATGAGCCATCACAGGCAATGTGGCCAACAAATTCGTGCACATTTTTGATGACCTGGGTATTAAGGGTCTGAGCCGCCGTTCCGCAGACGCCCTTGCCAAGCGCGATGCGCGTGCAGGCGGGCTGTCCTTGAAACGGCCCCACCACCAGCTCTTCGCCGTCCATTAAATAGACGCCTACCCAATTCACATCAATCAGCTCCATAAACAGCAGCGCACTAACATTAGCGCAGTTGGCGAGAAAATTACGTTCTCCGTCCATAAGCGCTTTGGCCTGACTGATCAGGAGCGTGTAATCGAAATTGGAATCGGACATAGGAATTCTCATTACGTGTTTTCAGGCTTCAAACCAGCCAACCAGAAGAGCCTTGGAAATAGAGGGTAAATCATCGGCCAGCATAAGCAAACGGTCGAACCCAAGTGCTACTCCTGAACATGCAGGCAGCTGGTCCAATGTTTGAATGAAGCGCCGATC
This sequence comes from Gammaproteobacteria bacterium, assembly GCA_003228965.1. GTDB lineage: Bacteria > Pseudomonadota > Gammaproteobacteria > Steroidobacterales > SZUA-146 > SZUA-146. Next base: position 3,861 of record QIGP01000324.1, on the reverse strand, counting down.
AACGGGCATCTGCTTTTGCCCCCGAACGTCACGCAATACATTATCTCTGGCAAATCGTTCAGCCTGCTCCGCCGCGTTGTTCAGCTCCTCAAAACCGTTCGCTAACTCAACAGCACCCACGAAAACTTCAAAGCGCAATGCCGTATCCGGCGCATCAGGATCGATTTTTGCAAGCGCCGCCTGACTCGCAGGGTAGTGGGTAACGACATGAATTGTGTCGCTATCAAACGAAGGCTGAATGAGGGTGCTGAATAGAAAGTCCAGCCATTGATCGGTATCCATATCAATGTTAGGCGGCTGCGTGAGATCTACCGCCAGCCGTTTGAGTTCGGCGGCGCAATACCCGCGCACGTTGCATCCAGTAACACTATCAAATAAGGCGTAATAGCGATGTTGGTGAACACGAAATTGACTAAACTTACCGTCACGAATACGCTGAATCAGAGTCACAACTTCGTCGATCAAACCTTGCATGACGACGCCCTGCCGGTACCACTCGAGCAACGTAAATTCGGGATTGTGCAGGCTCCCGCGTTCACCATTGCGAAACACAGGACCAAGCTCGAAGACATCGGGAGTGCCAGCGCCAAGCAGCCGTTTCAGCGAAAATTCTGGCGACGTTCGAAGGTAACGAACTTCCTTCTCGCTCACAGTAACCGTAAAACTTTCAATACCTGGATCGGTTACGGCCGCCTGCGACAACAGCGCAGTGGTGACTTCAATGACATCAATTTCATTGAAAAACGCCCGTATTTCATCCGCAAGGCTGGCACGCTGGTGAATCAGTCTGGACAATTCGTTCACTGTTAGAGGTGCCCTCAGATCGCTTTGCGTAAGCCCATACGCGACTATCTAACCGCCGCGCAACACTTAAACGTTGCTTGCGAAGGCGCTCAGTCCTTAACGCGAGAAACGTATTCAGCCGACCGGGTATCGACTTTAATCATCTCGCCCTCTTCTACGAACAATGGAACTCGAACAACAGCACCGGTTTCAAGCGTGGCAGGTTTGACGCCACCCTGTGCGGTGTCACCACGCACTCCTGGATCGGTCTCGGCAATTTTTAGCTCAACAAAATTGGGTGGCGCGACGAGTAAGGGCGTGTTGTTCCACAACGTCACAACGCATATATCTTCTTCTTTGAGCCATTTTGAAGAGTCGCCCACTGCCGTGGCGTCAGCCGCATGCTGCTCGAAGGTGTTGGGCTCCATAAAATGCCAAAATTCACCGTCGTTGTAGAGGTACTGCATGTCGGTTTCCATCACATCGGCCGCCTCAACGCTTTCGCCGGACTTGAACGTCTTGTCGACGACACGACCAGTCTTCAAATTGCGTATTTTGACTCGACTGAAGGCCTGACCCTTGCCGGGTTTTACGAACTCGTTCTCAACGATGGAACAGGGGTCACCGTCCTGAATAATTTTGAGTCCGGACTTAAAATCGTTGGTGCTAAACGTGGCCATTAATCTCATCCCTTATAGGGCTAATCTTCAGTTGGACTGCAATCATACATGCATCGTGATCACGGTTACACAGGCGATAGCATCTCAGTAGTAACCCCGGACTAAAAGACTGTGCAAACGTGACACGGAGCATGAAAATGGGGTTGACAATCGGTACACTGAACCCTTGTTACTAGAGGACATTCTGTGGCCGAACATCAAGCCGACCCCATAATCGTTGTGAGTAGCCGACCGGATGATGCCGAGGCTATCAAGCAGACGTTGCGCAACGCCGGTTCCCTGGCCCAATGCCACGGCATGACAGACACCAAAGAGTTGGTGATTGCCATGCAAGAGCTGGACCCGGTGTTGCTGGTGATATTTACCAACGACTTTGGCTCCGAGCGATTCACGCTAAGCGTCCAGGCCAGAGACACGCACAAACCTGACCTGCCGGTTATTGCGGTTCAACCCAGAGTCTCCGAAGAAAGCATTGCCGCTGCAATGGAAGCAGGCGCCAGCGATCTCGTCTCCCTGGGTAACCAGGCACGTCTTCAGTCTGTCGCCATACGCGAAATGCAGCGCTGTCGTCAGGCCCGTGATCTGCGCGAAATGCAAGAATCCGCCGAAGAACTTGAACGCCAGGTCGAAGCCTTGGTGAAGGATTCGGTTGACGCTCTGCTCCATGTCCAGGAAGGCATCATCACCGACGCAAATCCTGCCTGGCTTGACATGATGGGATACGATTCCAACACGGACATGCCTGGCACTCCTGTGCTCGACGTGTTCGACGACGCCGCCCATCTCACATTAAAAGGCGCACTTGCCGCCTGCATGCTCGGAAACTGGAGTGGGCATACGCTTGAACTTAAAATGCGCCGACCCGATGGCGAGTTGGTCGCTACTCAAATTCAACTGGAGCGCGGCGTGTTCGATGACGAACCCTGCGTTCGTATCAACATCGAAATCGACGTGGCCAAGGCTGCTGAAACGCCCAAGAAAATTGTCGATGGCAGCGCTCACCACCCACTAACCGGTTTCTACCGACGTCAACGTTTTCTCACTGAAATTGAAGAGCGCCTGGCGCAGCCTGTCAAAGGCGGCTTGCGTGTGCTGGCCTACGTCAAGCCCGACAGCATTCACAAGGTACGCGAACAAATTGGTCCTATCTGCAGCGACGACTTGCTCCTTGAGTTTGCGAAAATTCTGCAAGAACACGCACGCAAAGACGACCTGTACGGTCAGTTCGGTGGTGACCTTTTCATGGTTCTAATGCCGCGCGGCACGTTTCGCGATGCCATCGCGTGGGCCGAAAATCTGATCGCCGCCATTAACGCGAAGCTGTTCGACGTCGGCGACAAATCCATTTCTGTGAGCTGTACCGTCGGCCTTGCCAAACACATGGTTACCGATGAAGGCGTGGCCGATCTGGTCTTGCGCGCACAAAAGTCGTACCAGCTTGGTGTCAAATCAGGCGGCAACACCGTTAGCGCACCTGAACTTGAAAACTCCGAGGCAGAAAACCGACGTGGAGACACGTCCCAGGTCAAGCAAATCAAAGCCGCCCTGATGCGCAACAATTTCCGACTCGTGTACCAACCCGTGGCGAGTCTCAACGATCAGAGCGAACACATTTTCGATGCTTTGCTGCGCATGATCGACGAAGACGGCCGCGAAATTATGCCCAACGTGTTTTTACCGACTGCGGCGCGACACGGGATGATGAAGTCGATCGACCGCTGGGTCATTGCGACAGCCATACGGTTTTGCAAGCAACAGCAGAAGTGTCGAATTTTTGTGCGTCTTTCTGTCAACTCAATACTGGATAAAACCCTGTTCGACTGGATTAGACAACAGGTTGAGGGATCCGGGGTAGACCCTTCATTGCTGGTCTTTGAGATCACGGAGCATGACGCAGAAGACAACCTGAAGTCGGCCAAAGAGCTCGCTACGAGCCTTACCCAAATTCGCTGCTGTTTTGCCATTGAGCATTTTGGTCTCGGCAGTCAGCCGCTGCAGCTCCTCGAACATATCCCTGTCAATTTCATCAAAATTGACGGCTCACTGATGGAAGGCATCACCACAGACAAGATTCTTCAGGAGAAGGTTAAGGCCTTCGTGCGTGGTGCTATTAGTCGCAACATCAGCACCGTCGCCGAGCGCGTTGAAGACGCCAACACTATGGCGGTGCTTTGGCAAATTGGATTGCAGTATATTCAGGGCTTCTATGTGCAAGGGCCCGAAGAGATCGTGATTGAAGGCTAATACCTGGTACTAGCCTGCATTATTCATGAGTGCGCTGGCACTGAGTACTTAGGAAGGACATATAAGGTTGAAAAGAAAGTGGGCAATTTGACAGACTGCAGTACACACCGCTTGATGGTTTTTCGCTCACTATGGCGCGGCCATTTGCGCCGAT
>QIGP01000323.1 GCA_003228965.1 Gammaproteobacteria bacterium | reverse complement strand
CCTTAACAGCCCAGAAAGGCTGATAGTCGGTCACAAGATCTGCCGAAATGACTTCCAGCGCAGCAATACCGTCTTGCGCGCCTTTAACTTCACCCATGGCCGCCGCCCGCCCTACCCACGCGGCAAGCGTTGGCGCACGAACAACCAGCACATCGTACAACGAACAAATCGCAGTCCAGTCAGGACCAATGGCTGGATCAAACTGGGTGTGATGCGATTGTATGGCGGCCTCCACCTGAAAACGACCCGGTTTTTTTAACGCCGCCGCCTTACCCAGGTGATGTTCAGCTGCTGCAATCAGTCGCCAATCCCAACGCGTACGATCCTGCTTTGAAAGGGATACGAATTTGCCCGACTTCGATCGTCGTGCGTGCACTCTGGCTTGCACAAAAAGCATGAGGCTCAGCAAACCATGTACCTCGGCCACATCCTTTGATTCGTGCACAAGAATTTGACCCAACCATATAGCCTCGTGCGCGAGGCCGTGGCGAATGTCTCTAGCGTCATTGACCGTTTCATACGCTGTACCGAAAGCGGCGTATATGGCTTCAAGCACGTCGTGTACACGCTTCTCACGTTCATGTTGTTGCGGAATCGTAAACGACAAATTATTAAGCCGAATCGACTTTTTTGCTCGCGCCAGTCGTTGCCCTAATGTGGCAGGGCTTACCAAAAAAGCGGCGCTCATTTTTTGCGCCGTTAAGCCCAGCACAGTCTGCAACATCAAAGGTGCTCGCGCGTTAGCCGCGATTTCGGGGTGCGCACACAGCATCATCAGTTCGAGACGACGTTCGCGCAGGTCGCAAGGCTGTTGCTCCAGCTGCTCCATAACCGGAACGAGCTGCGCCGCACTGAATTCGGAATGTGCATGCGTAACAACGGCCGCGTGGCGTGACTTGTCGATGAGAATACGACGCGCCGTAGTTAACAGCCATGCTTCGGGGGAGTCTGGTACGCCGTGAATGGACCAGCGGTCAAGAGCACGGACAAAGGCGTCGCCAAGAGCGTCTTCAGCCTGACTTATTGCAGCGCCTTGCTGGCACAAATTGGCCAGCAATCGGCCGTAAGCCAGGCGTGCAGCCTGCTCTGCTGCACGCCGGCTCTTGTCCGACGAATTACTCGCACTAACGTCTTCCGGGTGAGAGTCAGACATGGTCGAATTATGGCGGCAAGTCAGGAGTAGTCGGGTACTGCCCGCACTTCGACAGCGCCGCCAGACTTGGAGGCATGTGGAATTTTGGCCGCCCACTTAAGCGCCTCTTCCTGCGAGTCCACATTAATAATGTAGAACCCTCCAAGTTGCTCTTTGCTGTCAGCAAACGGTCCATCCTGAACGCGCCCGTCCGCAAACAAAGTCGCTGCCTCCCTAGAGCTTTCCAGCGCCTCACCACCGACCATAGCGCCCGCTTCAACCAGCGCTTCTGAAAACGCTTTGTGAGCGGTCATGACCTGCGTAAGCTCGCCCTCGGACATAGCGTGAAAAGTTTCGTCATCAAAAATAAGTAGTGCAAATTTCATGAAATTCTCCTGTTTAGCAATGGAAGCTTTCAAACTCCCTTACTAATAAGACGAGTTCAGACCAGACATTTTGACAAGCCTGATAATTTTATTGCCGACCGCCACCCTGCAACTGATCGCGAAGCTCTTGCAAGGCTCCTATGTCGTCAAGGAAGGCATTGGCCATAGCTTGATTGTTATCTCCTGCGAGTAATCGTGAATAAGCTTGCTGTATCGCAGAATTTCTCGATGCATCTGAAGCAATTGAAGAGACCACACTGGACAAGTTAGGAATATCCGCAGGTACTGATGAGACCAGATTTCCAAGTGCCATATCTCTGCCTGCTCCCGCCGGTAACGATAACGCCCAGCTTGTGGCCTGCCTCGAATTTGAGCGCCCCCATATGGCGGCAACGCTACCCAGAGCCGTATCTCGAACTGAAGGATGGGTCCGGCTTGCCAGGATAGCCGCCGACCGCGGATCACTTCGGGCAGACCACTTAATCACGCTAGCGACCGCATTTTCATAACCACTTCGCCCTCTGTGCTGCTCAAGCCATACCAGAGCACCGGCCGGATCGTTACGACTCATTTGGACACCGATGTTTTGCAGTAGATGCGATCCTGCGTCATTCGGCATTTGAGTGATAAGTGTCGATGCCAAATCCGGGTCATTGAGCGCCAACGTTGCTGCGGCCCCGCTCAACGCACTGACTTTCGCGCTACCCGTTAGCCCGTCAATCCATTGCAGCGTTGCCTGGCCATCGTTTGCCGCTAAATTACTGGCAATCTGTCGATACAGGCCGTCGGTATTCGTGCCGGCAGGGAGTTGAGCTATATAATCTTGAACAATGCCAGGATTGGCTCGGCTTGCCGTTTGAAGAACAGAAACCAGGGTGTTGCCGAGGTCCGCCTCAGTGGAATTCGCCATTACATACTCCAGTGCACGCCTGGGCTCGTGCTGAGCAATTTGCATGAGTACCATTCCCATTTGACTGGAACGAGTTTCAACATCAAGAGCATCCAACCATTCGAGTACTTTATCCGAACCATGCATCGAAAGGTTGTGTCCCACGTTCTGAATAATTTGATTTCGCTTAGCAGGACTCTCAATTAAATTCAGGGCCAACATAGCGGATGTCGGATCTGTTGTTGCCCAACTCGCCATGACTTGTTGAAGTGCACGGACTCCAGTATCTCCTCTCATCTGAAGGGCTACATTCATCGCAGCCTCAGGATTTGATTGCGCGTAAACACCCAGCGCATTTTTCAACATCATGTTACGAGCCTGAGCATCGGGCTCAGAGTTTATGTATTGCATTGCCTGCTCAGAATCGTCCTGGATCCATCGTGTAACTACCTGGCCGACAAACTGCTCACGCATATTCGCATCGGCAATGATATCGATCGATTGCAAAGCGCCTGCCGGGTCATTTCTCGCCCAAACTATAGCAACTCTGTAAATGGTGCCATACCGCCCCGACATCCCTTTGAGTGACAATGCTTCCTGCAACGCTCCAAGAGGATCTGTATTCGCGCGCGCGCCTATCGCCTCGCCGCGAAACTGATCGGCATCTCCAGCTTCGATCAAACTATCAGCGACTTGATCAAGCAGACCTTCATTAAACCTCGCGGTTGCCATCAAAATGGCCCGGCTGGCACTCGTGCGCTGGCGTATGTTTGTAAGCAGGTTGGCTTTGGCAATGGCAGCGTTTAAATCCGTTTTCGACCAGTCATCAAAAATAATCGGAAAAATCTGATCGCTAATATCGAGATTGATGGCAATCAGATAATCGACCGCAGCGTTGGGGTCCAACTCCGCAAAGCGCGAAAACAAGATGCGAAGAGCCGCTGCACGGTCGTGGCGATTGGCCACTGACATTGACTGTGCAATGAGTTGCTCAAGTTCAGGCTGATCGGCACGTCCAGCCAAAATATAGAGAGCTTCGGTTTGCGCGTAGTCCGTCGGCAGATCCAGCACTTTCTCAATGCTGTCCACAGACGCATAATTCGAAGCTCGCAAATCTTTCGCTTCAGCTTCGCTAATAGCGGGCGCTTCGCTTTTTAGTTTCTCACTTATGATCGGCGCTGTAACGGTGGGAACTTGCAACACAACCGGGCCCTTCTGGCCTGTCCATCGGCCAACGGCAAAGCTCAATCCCGCGACTACTGCTACTAGCAACGCAGCCTTTCCACTCGTCATAATTTAGCTATCCTTTAATGATGTACCTTTCGAACTCTGAACGAACGCCCTTTTAGCTTACCACTACCCAATTTGCGTAAAGCCGTCTTGGCAACTGCATCTTCAACCGCTACATACGAACACATGTCGAACAGGTCAATTTTACCAAGCTGCGTAGCCGCTACTCCGCCCGCACCCGTCAAGGCGCCGACAATGTCGCCAGGTCTCACTTTCTGTTTACGGCCACCCTCAATCCTTAGCGTGACCATAGGCGGCTTAACCGGAGGTTCATTCAGCATCTGTAATGACGGTAACGGTGTGGTTTCAAGCTCTGTGCCTAGAAACTCGGCCAGTTTGTCCAACTGATTCTGCTCACTGTTCTTGTACAGCGTGCACGCCACGCCCTGACTGCCGGCGCGCCCCGTACGCCCTACTCTATGCACGTGAACTTCCACGTCGTTAGCAAGATGAAAATTGATCACCAGATCGAGTTCGTTGATATCGATGCCACGCGCGGCGACGTCTGTTGCTACCATCACAGACACGGATTTATTTGCGAACAAAACAAGCATTTGGTCGCGCTCTTTCTGATCCAGTTCGCCGTGAAGTGCAATAGCGTTAAAACCAGCGATACGCAATTCTTCAACAACTTCACGACTTTCGATACGCGTATTGCAAAATACCAGAGCCGATTCAGGTTTGTGTTTTAGCAATAGCAGTTGCAGCGCGGTCATTCGAGGTGTTTTAGCGTCGAACTTATGGAAGTACTGACGAATGGTCGTGTCGTCGTGCACTTGTTCCACTTTGATGGTCACAGGATCAACCAGGGAGCGTTTGATGACTTTTTTAATCGAATCGGGGTAGGTGGCACTAAACAAGAGCGTTTGGCGCTCGGCCGGTAAACATTTCGTGATGGAATCGACTTCATCCTGAAATCCCATGTCGAGCATGCGGTCAGCTTCATCAAGCACGAAACGAGTCACGTGCTCGAGCGTTAACGTTTTCTTGCGCAAGTGCGCCGCAACTCTGCCTGGTGTGCCTACAACTATGTGTGCGCCATGTTCGAGCGATCCTGTTTGCGGGCCCATCGGCATGCCACCACACAACGTAAGAATTTTTGTGTTGGGCAAACAACGCGCCAGGCGCCTGAGTTCTTTGGCGACCTGGTCGGCCAACTCCCGTGTCGGACACAGCACAAGCGCTTGAACCCGAAACTGTCCGGGCTTGAGGTGATGCAACAGGCCAAGGCCAAATGCGGCCGTTTTACCTGAGCCTGTCATCGCTTGGGCGATAACATCGCGGCCATTGAGTATGTGCGGCAAAGTCTGTGACTGCACTTCGGACATTTGGTGATATCCGATCGACTCCAGGTTGCTCAACACGGCTTCTTCAAGCGGCAAACTACTAAACTGAGTGGGACCCAAACCGATACCTCGAGTGATTTTTCTTCGGCGCAAATCGCCAGGAGACCTCAAGGAATCTGTACACCTTGGACAGAGCCTGAGATTGAGAGAATGTGCTTGGCCCATGTTACTGAAGGCTGGCCCGCTTTAACAGTTAGAGGTGTCCTTCAGCGTCAATGCTAAATTCGACACTCGTGCAGTCGATAGAGTCAGCCTTCGTGTGAAGCCTCCAGAGGCTCGACCCTTAGCCTGAACTCACGGCGCATTAGCAGGTAACTGACTAGACATTGAAAGCTTACGGTAGCTACCGAGAGATACCAAATATGCTCGATCGCAAAGCCCTCTCGCGTGGTCATGTACATAAGTGGTAGCGCAAACGTAACCAAACGTGAGCCGGTACTTATGACGGCTGGCCACGTATTGCCTAATCCTTGAAACATTCCCGAAAACACGAAAATTAATCCCGAGAAAACGAAATTCAATGAAATTATTCGCAAGAAGGTGGCCCCAACGGCAACTACCTGAGCGTCGTCTGAAAACGGTGCAATAAAAAACTCAGGCTTGATCTGACACATAGCGGTCACCAACAGCATGATCGACAGAGTTATCAATGCTCCACTTTTAAATGTTGCTCTGACTCTCTGTGCAAGCCCAGCCCCGAAGTTCTGCCCCACCACCGCCGGAATCGCAAATGCTATCGCAAGCGCGGGTAGAAAAATGGCCTGTAAAATTCTGGAGCCCAGTCCGAAGCCTGCCTGCGCACTGGCGCCGAAGCTCTGAATAGCCCAGTAGATGACGGCGAAATACACAAACAGTAGTGCAAACTCTCCACCCGCCGGTATGCCTATACTGATAATTTTACGACTTAGTTTGGTATCCATTCGCCACTGGGAAAAATCGACAAGAAGATATTTTTCGCGACGGTTGAAGTACCACCAGAGCATAATTATCCCGGCTACAACCGACAGCGTGCTGGCGAGTCCTGCGCCTGCTACGCCCATAGGGTGCCCTGTGCCCCAACCGGCAATTAGCACGGGTGCCAGAATAATATTAATCACAACCGTTAATAATTGCACAACCATCGTAGGTTTAACTACGCCAGTTGCGCGTAAGGCAGAGCTCATTGTAACGATGGCGAACTGACCGGCCATGCACGGGATGAACCAATACAAATAGCTTAAGCCTTCAACGAATGTCGCCCGGTCGGCAGCAATTCCCTGAAGGTACGCAGACCCCAGCGTGTAACCGACCAAGAAAGTAACAACCGCGAACAGACTCGCCAGCATCATTGACTGATTGAACACGCGCGTAGCTTGATCGTGCTCTTTTTTACCCACGGCCTG
>QIGP01000201.1 GCA_003228965.1 Gammaproteobacteria bacterium | reverse complement strand
GTAACTAATTGAGTCCGCGACAACCTGACGGAGATTGCCACACCCGCTACGCGGGTTCGCAATGACGGAGTAAGGGGTTGCGTCATGGCGAGCACTGAAGAGCTACGTCATTGCGAGCCCGAAGGGCGCGGCAATCTCTTGACGTTACCGTGGCATAACTGATGAAGTTGCAATAACCGGACGGAGATTGCCACACCCGCTACGCAATGACGGGGAGTTGTTCTTACACAAGCATAAAATTAGTGCCATTCAACTCTGACTCCTTTTTATAAACTCTGATTGAATCTGTTTTCATCGCTGTACGCAGTTTCCGCCTTTACGAAATTGGACAGCCGTCATCGTCGCACCGATTTTTATCAAGCACGTCTGGGGCATCAGGAACATTCGCCGGTTGATTGTCGAGTATCAACGCCATAATTTCAGCGCCAAGCTCGAGATCGTTCTCTCGACCAAAAGACTGCTTACGAATATGGCCCTCGCGATCAATTAGAATCAGAGACGGCGTCCCTTGCAGGCCGTAGGCCGCCATCGTCTGTGGAATTCGCCCATTGCTTGACGGCGAATCGATGGCGACAGGAAATGAGATGCGATATTCATGTAGAAAAGCGGTTAGTGCCGCACGTGACCCTTGAGCGTCGTGATGTTCGAACACAGTGTGCAGTCCTAACACTACGACCTCATCGCGACTGAATGTTTCTACCACACGTTGAGCTTGCGGAAGGCCGTGCGACACGCAACCTGGGCAAAGCATTTGAAACGCCTCGATAAGAATGACGCGTCCTCTCAGGCTTTTAAGCGTAAGAGAGGTTTCGGTGTTGAGCCAGTGACTGGTTTGTAGTTCGGGTGCCAGTTTGTACTTCATAGCTGCGTCCTCCTGGAACACGTTGTGTCGAAACGCGGTATCCCAGCGAACCACATTCAGGTGGGCCGCTGGATAGAGATCTCGATTTTATTTCAAATCGCCGAGGCTCGCCCCGAAATTAATCTGAAATGGTTGTCCGGCAATCATAAAAGCGGGTACGAATACAATCCCTGCACAAACCGGACATCCGGCGTGATAAAACACTGCTTTGATACGCAATGACGAATCGGTGTTTTCACACAATTTAATCGCGGTTGAAACCAACAGTGTCATTCCTGTACAAGAATGTTCCTGCATTTTGTGCTGAAAATTTTCAAATTTTACAAGTAACCTGCCTCACACCGGTTGCCGTTCTGAAGGCGCTAGTGACTTTCTGCGTCGACATACTCATCAATTACCCGTTCCAGCACGGACATTGGCACGGCACCTCCAAGCACAACCGCGTCATTGAATCGTTTGTAGTTGAACTTGTCTCCAAGCGAGTTCTTCGCGCTTGCACGCAAGCGGTTGATCGCCGAATGCCCGACTTTGTAACCGCACGCTTGTCCTGGCCAGGCACAGTATCGGTCTACTTCACCGCGTACTTCTTCCGGATTGGAACCGTTGTTTGCTACGAACCAGGTGTTAGCTTCTTCGCGTGTCCAGCGTTTTGCGTGCAGCCCCGTGTCCACCACAAGGCGGCAGGCGCGGAACGCCAACGATTGCAGATAGCCTAGACGACCTACAGGAAACTCGTCGTAAACACCGAGCTCATCGGCTATTTGCTGTGCATACAAGGCCCAACCTTCCGAGTAGGCGTTGAACGCCAACAGGGAACGGATTAGCGGTTGTTTGAACGTGTATTCTGCCTGCCAGACATGACCTGGAATGGCCTCGTGGTAGGTCAGGTCTTTGAGATTGAACTTGTTGTGCAGTGCGGGTGTCCGCAGGTTAATCCAGAAATGTCCTGGCTGAGTTCCGTCGATGGAACCAGCACCACCGTAAGCGCCTGGTGCACCAGCCTCAACTTCAGGGTCAATGCGTGTTACTTCAAGAAATCCTGGCACCTGAGTTTCGAAGGCCTGGGGCATCAAAGTACGAATTTCCGTTACCGCATCTTCGATGAACGTCATGATTTCGGCGCGACCTTTGTCGCCGTCGGCAAAGTGGTAGCGAGAATCTGCGCCTAGTGCCGACATGCGTTCGCCTACGGTACCTTTTGTGTAACCGATGTTTTGCAAAATTGGTTCCATGCGGGCTTGTAGGCTGGCTAGCTCATCGAGCCCCATTTGGTGGATTTCATTCGGGGACATATTGGTCGTTGTACCGGCGCGTAGAGCCCAGTCGTAGTATTCGTCACCACGCGGTTTGGCCCAGATACCTGCATCGCTGGTTGCTTCTGATTTCAAAGCCGACAGCGCATCAATTTGCCTTGTAACTGCCGGGAGAATTCTGTCGTTGGCAATTGACACCGCCTGTGCACCCGCCGCGCTGTTCAGCGTAGCAGCTTTACTCACAAAGCTCGTGACGAGCCCCCAGTCTTGCGGTGCTTTGGAACGCGCACCTTCCAATTGACCGATGGTCTTTTCCAACAGGAAGTCCGGCAGCACGTATCCGTCGGCACCGTCCCTAACGACACGTCCTGTTTCCCCGTCGAGCTGGCCTGCATAGCCTTCAAGGCGAGTCAGGTAGGCGTCGACATCTTCTTTAGTCTCAATGTTGTGGCTCGCATCGAGAAAGCTCGGTATTTCAATGAACGCTCCTGTGTTTTGTGCCACCACATACGGACTTGGTCGGTAAGACCAATTGTAATTAAGCATGGCATTGTCGCCAAATTTGAAGTCGAACCCTTGTTCGGCCGTGTTAAACATAGTGCGCACTACGTCAACATCCAGGCCGACATCGGCCGGTAGCTCAGACGTGTTGATTGCTTTGAGTCTCGCCAAGATATCTCTGACACTGGATTCGATCAGGTCCTGTCCCGTGCCCGAGCGGTCAGTGAGCCTGGCTTTTAGGTGTGCGTATTTTCCTTTGTCTATGCCGGCGCTCGTTGCAGTCTCCGGATAGGCCTCTACGAGAAAATCGGTAGCTTGTTCAAGCAGAATTTTCGCGGCGGTGAGTGTGTCAGATTCTGGCGATTCGCTAGCGGGCACTGCGATTTGAGCGGTCTTGTCACCGCATGCTGGTAAAAGAGCGGTAACTGCAGCAGCCACGGAAGTGGCGAGCAGGGTTCGGCGTGTCAAGGACATGTCTGATTCCCGATAGTGGTGAAAGCTTCACTGTGGCCCATTGCAAGAGCAAGGGTCAAGTCTACCCATTACTCATTTTTATACACCTTACCGGGTCTTCTACTATCAACAGTAAAAAATGAGTAATGGGTAGACTTGACCCCGACGCCTTCAACAGTAAAAAATGAGTAATGGGTAGACTTGACCCCGACGCGCCCCCAAGCGTGTAATCGGGTTTCAACAATGCTTTGACAATGCCGATTGCCGTTCGCGTTCGACCGGAATTGGGTTCGAGAGTAGAGGGCGAGTTAGCCCAGCCACCCCTTCGCGGTTGAACTTCGGGCGAAGTACAAATAGTTGGTTTGTTTGAATCGGCTTCAGACATATTTCCCCCTGCTTGTTTCTATTGTTATTAAACTGAAAGCCAAGCCTACTTGACTGTACCAATTTATTGGTAGAACTCTTTAACTTACCAGTCAAACTGAAGAATATACATTCCAAAGAAAGAACTGGACCTGTTCTACGTTGTGCTAAAATACTCTATGGCAAGCGCTCAACTATATCACTTCAAAATAAATCATAATAAAACCATCGATTCATTTCGGTCGGTTAGAATTTGCCTGGCTTGCCCATATTGTAGCACTCGCTATATTTCTAGCCAGTTGGGCAAGAGCATTAGAGGGGTAGCCTCCATGTATTTAGTTCGCCCAACCGCCTGATGCGAGCGGCCATTCGCAAAGAAATATCTCTTGTCAATCCTTTAGACGAAACCGAGCGAAAGGACCAGGTGGAAATTCTCGCCTGGATTGATACGGGCGTTGAAATTTGCCGACTCGAGAAACCGGCAACGCCACGACAACACCTCGTGTCTTATTTCGCGGTTGTCGATGAAGAGTACATACTTCTCGTTGATCACATTAACGCCGAGCTGTGGCTTCCGACCGGAGGGCATGTCGAACCAGGAGAGCATCCCAAGACCACCGCTTTGCGCGAGGCCAAAGAAGAGCTAGGTATCGACGGAGAGTTTCTTTACGACGAGCCTTTGTTTCTTACGATGACAGAAACGGTCGGCAAGACAGCCGGTCACGTGGACGTATCGATATGGTATGCCCTGAAAGGGAGCCGCGAAGCAAAACTTACCTATGACGCGTCTGAGTTTCATTCAGTTAAGTGGTTTCACAAGAACGCCGTGCCGTTGGAACGCTCTGACAAACAGATGGCCAGATTTCTAAGCAAACTCTACGGGCAGTCACCCCTGGCTTTCTGAGTTAAGTATCTAATTCATGTGTTGTTAATCTGGAAACCTTGGGAAACCAGGTGTTTTCGCATTAAGATGTACTCTGACCCCAACGCTTTTTTGTCTGGCCAGGACAGGCCCTGGGCTACAAGGTTGGCATGATCAAGATTCTTGAGCTGCGAGATAGAGCTGAAACTGCTCTTGGAGACGCGTATGACATTCGTGATTTTCACGACGTGGCTATTGGTAAGGGTGCGATGCCTTTGCCTATATTGGAAGCAGAAGTGGACGCGTACATTCGAGCGAAACTTAAACAGGATTGATTTTGCGATTGCGTCCAATCAGACGCGGTAGGAGCTCAACCTCGGTTAGAACGCCGTTGCAACCTGGTGTAGGTCTGACAGGCCCAGAACTACTGAACCAGCTTT
The DNA here is from genome assembly GCA_003228965.1 of Gammaproteobacteria bacterium. Taxonomy (GTDB): domain Bacteria; phylum Pseudomonadota; class Gammaproteobacteria; order Steroidobacterales; family SZUA-146; genus SZUA-146. The sequence continues at coordinate 1,695 of QIGP01000201.1, read as the reverse complement.
TTAATCACCAGCATTTTGTCGATTTGCATGTCTTCCATTGTGTAGGGTATTCCGCCGACACCAAGACCTGATTCACGTAATCCGGCAAATGGCATGACATCGTCTCTAAACGCAGTGTGGTCATTAATCATGACAGCCGATGCATCCAGAGCGTGATACAAACTTGTAGCAACGTTAATGTCATTCGAAAAGACAGCCGCTTGAAATGACACCGGCAGACTGTTGGCGTCGGCAACAGCCTTGTCCAGGCTCTCGTAGCTGTATACACAAACAACCGGGCCAAATACTTCCTGGAGGCTAATTTTCGATTGAGGAGACGGGTTAAGCAAGACGGTAGGTGCGTAGCAATTGTTGGGGAGTTTCTTTCCTCCGCACAGTAGTGTTGCACCTTCGGTGACGGCTTCATCAACCCAGGAAGCTATACGCTCAACTTCTTGTGGGCGGATAATGGGCCCGACTTGTGTTGACTCTAGTTCGGGCGCACCAACGTTTAGCTCGCTTGCTCTTTCGGCAAGCGTCTTAGCAAGTTTAGCGGCCGTTTTACCAGGAGCGTAGACCCGTTGAACGGATACGCATACCTGGCCAGCGTGATAGAAGCCACCTTTTAAAATGGCTGCCATCGCTGCTTCTTCGTCGTATGGGGGAGCAATAATTAGCGGGGCCACGCCACCGTGTTCCAAGGCACAGCGGGTGCCGGGTGAGAGTTTCGAGCGCAACATCCAGCCAACTTTTGCACTGCCGATAAAACTGAAAAAACTAACTCGTGAATCGGTGACCAATTTTTCTGCGGTAGCCATATCGTTGGCGATGGCCACCTGACAGTACTCATTCGGCAAGCCAGCCTCGCGTAAAATTTCCACGAACCGAAGACACGAAAGCGGCGTGTCGCCTGCAGGTTTAACAATGGCAGGGCAACCAGTGGCAACAGCAGGAGTTACCTGGTGGACAATGAGATTGAGCGGGTGGTTAAACGCGCTCACCGCAACCACAACCCCAATGGGTTCTTTTTGCGTAAAGGCCAAACGCCCGGTTGTGGCGGGAGTTGTGCCTAAGGGAATTACGTTGCCGTGGTGAGAGCGGAGTGTTTCGCCACACAACCGCACGCCGTCAATGGCTCGAACAACCTCGGCCCTGGAGTCGGCCAGCGGTTTGCCACCTTCACTGGCAGCAAGCATGGTGAGTTCTTCGATCTGCGAACTCATTATATGTGCCGTTTTTTCCAGAATGTTTAGACGCTCTGGAATGGACAGCCACTTTGATCGATTTCGGAACGTATCGTTGGCCACTATCAGTGCATCTTCAACGTGGTCCAAGCCTGCTGTGGGTATCTGGTCAAGTTCCCGACCATCGAAAGGCGACACGACGATCAGTGTGCCTGCGGCAGGACGGCCACTTTGCAGCATTAAATCGTGCATTGAATTTCGCCCAGCTTTTTGGTTAACAAGTTGTTCTCACGATAATCAATAGGAATCACAACGAGACTTGGCCCCGATTGTTCAAAGGCCTGCTCCAGAATACCAGCCAGGTCGGCCGAGTTCTCAACGAAGTGCCCGTTCCAGCCAAAGGCCTGAGCCAGCATATTCCAGTCCGGGTTGTTGAAGGATAAGTCTGTGTGGTGGCCAAAATGGGTTTCCTGTTTCCAGGCAATCAGGCCATAGGCATGGTCTTCCCAGACCATCATCACAATGTTGCTGC
>QIGP01000024.1 GCA_003228965.1 Gammaproteobacteria bacterium | reverse complement strand
CTTCGTTTACGTCCATGCCCGAATTGTCGTAGTGAAATTCGTTAATAAAAAGCGAAGCGTGTGAGAGTGGGGAAAAAAACGTGCAGAGCAAGGCGCACAATACGCCGTATGTAAATTTCATTGAATTCTCCTTCCTTGGATCAATGACGGGTTTTAGCAAAAGTGTGAATCAGTAAATTAACGTGAGCGAAGCGTTACGGCTAGGTCAGTTATTGGCCAATTTATGGAGAAATATAGCTCGTTGAATCGAGTCTGCATTGCGTCGAAAAGAGTAATGCGCCGTCCCGCGCGACAATTCAAGCCGAAAGGCTAAAAGGGTTCTTTGGGTTTTTCGAGACGAAACGAACTGATGGTAGCGCGAAACACATCGAAATCATTTTCCATATCGTCGAGCTTGGTAAACCCCTGCGCTACGAAAAACCCGGAGTCCGTCTCAAGAATGATTTGCATAACCGCAACTTCGTATCCCAGGTGACGATGTCTGCCGGTTCCTTCAATGACAACACCGCGAATTCCAGCCACCGATTTACTCTGGGTAAGGGTCAGGTTGTGGTTTTCGAGTAGCGTAATTTTCATGAACTGATCTTGAGCAAAACGTTCGTTTAACTTCGCGCCCTCAGGCACAGGTTTTAACGACATCATGAGCAAAGCATCGGTATAATAAAGATCGGGCATGCGACCGGTTTCGGTGAACACAAGGCTGTTACTCATGCGAGTTACTATACGAAGGCTTGGCACGTCGTCAATGCGAAAACCGAGGCCGTCAAAGTGGTCGAGGTCCCGGGCCGAGTCCCACAGCGCTGACCTTAAGGCTTTTTCTATGGGTCCTCGCAGAGAGCGTCTGTTTTTGACCGGGTAGTAGCCAGCGATCATGACGCTTTCATTCGTATCGCCGGTAATTAGAATCCAACGCTCATAGCGAATGCCACGCTGCAATTGTTTTACTAGCAGCAACTGGCCTGACAAGCCGTCACTTTCTATGTTTTCCCGGCTGATTAATTCCATGCCCGTTTTATCAAGGCTTGCATCATTGTACTGACGAGAGAAATTAATATAGGAGCTGGGGATTTCGTTGACTACGATGGCTGCGGTCAACTTCTCGTGTCGAACTCCGGGAAAGTGCAATGACGGCTTGAATTCATCCGGCGCACTTAACAAGACTCGCGTGCCCTGAATTTGAATCGCCCCGCCCTGAGCAGGAAACAGGCAAAAGAGCGCGCAGGTGGCAAACGCCCACCTGATGCTACTGGCTCTTCTTATTATCCCCAAGCGATACGTCATTCAAGTGTTATAAACGATTGCGTCCTGAACGGTCCAGTGGGCACCAGTATTATGTTGTCCCAGGTCCCGCAGATTGACGCCAAGCCCATGGTATCGTTGGCAATAACGAATAGTCAGTAAACCGGTTGTAAGGTGCAACGGTGCGGCGGAACTGTCTGGGTTCCGGACGAAATTATTGATTACACGGGACGAGCAGGGTCGATCAGGAGTTATGAGGCATCTCACTGAGTTTTAAGGCGACCATTTTTTGCGTGTCACTCAGAGTGTCTTCTTCCACGGTGAACACAGGTGGTGTGCGTCGCAGTCGGCCGAGGTCGTCGGCCACCAGCAGGTCTTTCAGGAAACCCAGGTTTTTATCTATGCCTGCGGCATACGGGTCGCCGTCGGGAAACCATTCGCCAAGGTAGCGCATGGCGTTGTCGAACGTACCCTTGAGTCTCTCGCGGGTTACGTTCTCGTAAAACAGAGGTGTCTTCTTAAGCAGGTCTTCGCCCGACTGGTACTCAACGCGAGTGGTTCCGTCGTTTTGCTCAGAGATGGCGACGCCACCGAGCACAAATTCGGAGTAGAGGCGATCGCGACATTTTTCCAGGTAGCATCTGTCGGCCATTTGCGCCACAAGATCGGCGGTGCCAAGCAGCTTGCCCATTATGCGGTAGCGCGGGTCGGAAAAGCTCAGACTGTTAAGGTCTACTTCGTAGCCTGTGTAGTGCACCAGCTGAACCGTGTCCTGGATGTGACCGTTCATGTCGAAGCGGGGCATGAACTCTTCGAGAAAACGGGCGCTTCGCGAGACGTGGCTCTTGGTGTACTGGGCACCGTTAATAAATTCGTCGTCGTCGGTATTGCGAATGTAGCCTGCGTCGTGAAACAACGCCGCAACAATTCCTACCATACACAGATCGTGACCCAGTTTTTCGCTGGCCGGGGCGGCGCTCTCTTGCCCACCCAAAATTCGGGCCATAGCAAGAGTGACGTCCAGGCTGTGCTGCATATCGTGGTAGATCGTGTCGCAGCCGGCGTAACCTGGGAGTTCGCCTTCAAACAATTGGCGAAAGACTTCAAAGGCTTCGCCTAATATGGAGTGATCTTCACCCTCGAAACACTGGTTGAAAATGTCGAGCACAGCCGTAAGAACGCGCTCAGGACTTGATACCTGCACGGTTCCGGTGACGTCAAAATCACTGTCTCGGGGTGTGCTCAATTCTTATCTCCAACTAATATCGGCCCAGTCTAGGAAATCTAAAGGCGAAACGCGAGGCAACTTACGACAAATATGTCTACTTTGGCGTCGATTTGTGGGGTGAATTACCTAAAGTGTGAACTCGTCCACAGTTGGAGCGTGGTCGGAGGGCCTTTCTAGGCCTCGGGGCTTTGTGTCAATAATGCAGCTTGTGAGCGTTTCCTGAAGGCGCTCTAACCATTCCAGCTGGCTACCTTCATGAAGCCAAATCGAGCCCGTTGTGTCGAATTAGTGCGTCGACCGTTGGCTCGCGACCACGGAACCTTTTGAACGCATCCATGGCGTCAACAGAGCCACCTTTTTCAAGAATACAACTGCGAAAACGTTCACCAGTTGGCTGATCGAGAATGCCGGTGTCTTCAAACGCACTGAATGCGTCGGCCGACAGTACTTCGGCCCACTTGTAGCCGTAGTAGCCTGCGGCATATCCGCCGGCGAAAATGTGCGAAAAGGCATTGGCAAAACGATTGTCGGAAGAGACCGGCACAACCGACACTTCGTCACGCACTTCGCTAAGTACCTGTTCGTAGTGCAAGGCTGGCTGCTCGCGGTGCAGGCGCATGTCGAAAAGTGCAAACTCAAGTTGCCTTACCGACTGAAGCCCCGCGTGGAACGTGCGTGTGCCCAGAAGCTTTTCAAACAGTTCGTGAGGCATCGGCTCACCGGTTTCATAGTGGCCACTGATGAGCCCAAGCGTGTCGGGTTGCCAGGCAAAGTTCTCAAGAAACTGGCTGGGTAATTCAATGGCGTCCCACGGCACGCCGTTAATTCCTGCAATGCCCGGGTAAGCTACTTTACTCAACAACAAGTGTAGTGTGTGGCCAAATTCGTGGAACAAGGTGACAATTTCGCCGTGCGTAAGCAACGCCGGGCGTTCACCTGACGGCGGCATGAAATTGCACACAAGATAGGCAACCGCCGAGCTGTCGGTCTCTTCAATGCGGTTGTGCCCAATGCACTCGTCCATCCAGGCGCCGCCACGCTTTTTCGCACGTGCGAAAAGGTCCGTGTAAAAACGGCCAGCGCGTTTGCCGTCGCTACCAATCACTTCAAATAATCGCACGTCGTCGTGCCAGGCGTTAGTGACTTCTACCGGACGAATGGTAATACCAAAAATTTCGCCGGTAATTTTAAACATGCCGTTGAGCGCTTTTTCCAGAGGGAAATAGGGCCGCAGTGCTTCGTCGGAAATTTCAAAACGCTCTTCACGCAGTCGTTCAGCGTGAAACGAGGTGTCCCACGGGTCCAGGTCGCTTGCAGCAAATTTCTTGAGTGCTTCGAACTCTTTAATTGCGGCGCCTTTACTGCGTTTTGCCAGATCACGAATGAACGTGACCACTTGCTCTCCCGAAGTCGCCATTTTTTTGGCGAGCGAGAACTCGGCGTAGTTGCTAAAACCGAGAATTTCGGCAAGCGTTTGGCGTAACGCCAGAATTTCTTCGATCACCGGCGTGTTGTCGAATTTCTTGTCGTGCGTACCGGCGTCTGATGCACGCGTGGACCAGGCACGGTAAAAGGTCTCTCGCAAGTCGCGGTTGGTCGCGTGGGACAGGACGGCAAGATAGGCCGGAAAATCGAGGCTGAAATACCAGCCGGTCAGATCACGGTTTGCTGCTTCCGCAGCGGCACGAGTCAAAGCGCTCTCAGGCAGTCCGTCGAGCTCTACAAGAGACTCGGTGTGGTAACTCCAGGCGTTAGAACAGTCGAGTACATGCTCGTCAAACTTGGCATGCAGCGCTGACAGCTTGAGCTGAATATCGGTAAAACGTTTGCTGTGTGGTTCTTCAAGCCCAACACCTGAAAGTTCGAAATCGATCAGAGCAAGATCCAGCAGGCGTTCCTGGTCAGCGGTCAGTGTGTCGTTGCTGCGTATTTCCTTATAAGCTTGGTAGAGCTTCTGGTTTTGGCCCACTTCAGACCAAAATGCGGTGAGCTTCTCCAGACATGCGTTATGTGCTACACGCAGTTCGTCGCTGTTCATCACCGAATTGACATGGCTCACCGGGGACCAGACCCGGCTAAACTTGTGACTCATTATTTCAAGAGGCTCAACCACCGCGGCGAAGGTACGAGGTGTTCCAGCACTCAGAACCTGGTCGATTAACTCTCGCGACTTTTCCAGTACGTGGTCGATCGCAGTCGTTGCGTTGGTTGCGTCGACCTGGGTGAAGTCGGGTAAATCGGAAAGATCGAGTAGTGGGCTCAGGCTAGTGTCGTACTTCATGTATTAGTTCGTCCGTCTGCAAACTTTTGAAGCCGAAATGGTAAAACAAAAGCGCTACCGCGACTAGCCGACCACCGTGAGCGCCGGAAGGCTGTATAAAGCCACTTTTTGGTACAACAACACGTTAAACTTAAGCTTATTTCAAGACCAAAACTTAACGATTGAGGATTCTCCATGCGATCTGCGTCTATAAGCCTTGTAACGACGGGATTGTCGCTATTTGGCACCATGGCCTGCTCTTCGTACGAAACCTCCGGGAGAACCCTCGCTGTGAGCACAAAAAGCCGAAACTCAGCCCCTGTGGCGCAAGTGGTGCCGCACAAAATCACCACCCACGGTCACACTCGTGTCGATTCTTACTATTGGATGCGAGACGATTTGCGCGAAAGTCAGGACGTTTTGGACTATCTGAAAGCGGAGAACGACTATTTAGCCCAGCAGACGGCGCACACCGAAGCACTGCAAGAAGCGTTGTTTCAAGAACTGTCTGCGCGGATCAAACCCGACGACACCAGCGTGCCTGTTAAATACGGTCAGTACGAGTATTGGACAGAATATAAAGAAGGGCTCGAATACCCGATATACAAGCGCCGCGGTTTCGACTCAAGCGACGACGAAACGGCGCGAGTACAAACGGTGGCGCGCGACGGCACTGGTCGAAGTGCCGGTGGACTGCTGATCGGCGCCGTGGCATTTAATCGCGGCTGAAAGGCACCTCTAATAACCCTGACCTCCAACATTAGATTGTTGGTTGCCTGGACACTACTTCGCAATACCCCGCAGCAACTCCTGTAGCGATTCAACACCCATAGCACGCAGCCTCGCAAGATTGGCCTCCGGAATTCCATCCGCATCGGGATGACGCTCAACAGCCCTTTCCACGCTCGCTTCCCGCAGAATGTGTAGTAGCGGATACGGTGCCCGGTTGGTGTAGTTTTCGGCGTCGTCGGGTTGAGTATCAGCAAACTGGTAGTCTGGATGGAAGCTCGCTATTTGAAACGTGCCTTCAAGCTCAAGCTCCTCCAGCAAGGCGTCCGTCTGATTTAGGAACTGGTTGTAGTCACTAAAACCTTTCAGTACGCCTGGGTGGATGAGTAGCGTGGTGGCCGTATCCGGATGCGTGGTCAGGTGATCAAGCTCCCACGCCAAAACACCAAGAAGGCCGGATTCAGAGTCGGTATTTGAGACCACAAACCGGATGGTGTCGTTCACGCGTTCGCGTTTGGCAAACGGACACAGCTCAAGTTCAATGACGAACGTATCCAGCCAGCGTTTCACGTGCTCTGTAACGTCGCTATCCTGGACGTAAGTGTGTGAGGTACTACTCATCAAAGTTCCTCATAAGAAATAAAGCGGTCAGAGCGGAATGGCACTTACTTAAGCTACTTAGCTAAAACGTATTAACGCTGACTCACAGTATTAACGTGAAGTTACAATACAACCATTAGTCACCACAACAATGCAGCACGTGCGCGCTTAACCGACGGGTCAAGTGCATTGAATTATTTTCAATGGGACCGTGATATAAGCTATTAAACTATAATTGGCACCGATCTCCTAAAATGTACGGTCGGCTTTTCCATGAAGCTTTGCCAGCTTTTACACGCGGTCGTCAAGATCCCGTCCTCTTCGCTTGACAATATCAAGCCCATACAAAACCAGGCCAACATCCAACACAGAACCGCCATCCTTGGCGGTACAGGTGGTCCCGTGAATATCCAACTCTGGTT